>DATBPW010000437.1:0-16032 GCA_036561125.1 Ramlibacter sp.
TGCTGCACGGCAACCTGCTGCAACTCGGCGACCTCGAACAGGTTCGCTTGCCGCAGGCCCTTGTCGAACCATTCGCAGATGGCCCACGCGGAACTCGCCGCCAGGACCTCCATCACGGGTCCGTGCGGTGTACTGCGTACCTTGTCGCCTTTTTGGATTGCCATAGCGATTAACATCGGATGTTAATCGCTTCCTCACGCGCGCTGGCTCGTCAATGCGGCTCGCGCGCAACACGTGAGCCCTCCAGCTCGACAGTGGGCGGGCATCGGGCGGCACAACGTTGTATCGTGCTCGCACCCCGAGGAGCCCCGAATGAGAAGAATCGCCGCCCGGCTTTCGATCGCCGCATTCGCACTGGCCGCCGCCTTTCCATCGCTGGCCTTGGACGGCCCCACTTCGGTTTTCGCGCAGGCTGGTGCGTGGACCCACGTGCGCTCCGCGACGCTGGGGCTCACGTGGGATTGGGGCTGGCGCCGGGAGTACAGCCTGGGCACGCTCACCGGTTACACGGAGGTCGCGCTGGGCCGCTGGCGCACGAACGGACGCGCGGTGGACAAGGGCTTCACGCAATTCGGCGTGACGCCGGTGTTCCGCTTCTACCCGGGCGGCATCGCCGCGGGCTGGTTCGCCGAACTCGCGGTGGGCGCGAACGTGATCACGCCCAAGTACCGCAACGACACGCGCGTGTTCTCCTCCACGTTCAACTTCGGCGACCACGTCGGCGTGGGGCGGCGCTTCGGCGCGAACGCGTCGCACGAGCTCGCGCTGCGCTTCCAGCACTTCTCGAACGCGGGCATCAGCCACCCGAACCCGGGCGAGAACTTCGTGCAACTGCGGTACGCGTACCGGTTCTGAGCGATGACAGGCGACGGGGCGCCGCCCACCGGGCTCGTTCTTGCAGGCGGTGGCGCCCGCGCCGCGTACCAGGCCGGCGTGCTGCGCGCGGTGAGCCGCATCCGGCGCGAAGCGAACGCGCCGGCGGGCAACCCGTTCCCCATCATCGCCGGCACGTCCGCCGGCGCGATCAATGCGGCGTGGCTTGCGTCGCGCGCGGATGATTTCGAGCGTGCCGTCGCGCAGCTCCACGAGATGTGGCGGACCGTCACCGCCGAGCGCGTCTACCGCTCCGATGCCATCGGCGTCGCACGCAGCGGCGCGCGCTGGCTGGCGCTGCTCACCGTCGGCTGGGCGATGGCCAAGTGGTGGCGCGCCAAGCCGCGCTCGCTGCTCGACAATCGCCCGCTCGACAAGCTGCTGGCCCGTTACGTGCCGCTCGACCGCATCCCGCGCCTGATCGCGCGCGGCGACTTGCGCGGCCTCGCGATCACCGCATCGAGCTACACGAGCGGGCTGCACGTCACCTTCTTCGAATCGCAGGTGGGCGTCGAACCGTGGACCCGCTCGCAGCGCGTGTCGCAAAAGGCGATCATCACGCGCGCGCACCTGCTCGCGTCGTCCGCGATCCCGTTCGCATTTCCCGCATCGCTGGTCGAGGTCGACGGGCGGCTCGAATGGATGGGCGACGGCTCGATGCGCCAGACCGCGCCGATCTCGCCGGCCGTGCACCTCGGCGCGCAGCGCGTGTTCGTGATCGGCGCGGGCCGCATGATCGAGCCGCCCGGGCAGCGCGTGGTCTCCACCGACTATCCGTCGCTGGCGCAGGTCGCGGGCCATGCGATGTCGAGCATCTTCCTCGACGCGCTGAGCGTCGACGTCGAACGCGCGCAGCGCATCAACCAGACGCTGTCGCTGCTGGCGCCGGAGGTGCGCGCGAAGACGCCGCTGCGCCCGCTCGAGCTGCTGGTGATCGCGCCGAGCGAGCGGCTCGACGACATCGCGGCCAAGCACGTGCGCAGCCTGCCGCGGCCGGTGCGCACGCTGCTCAAGGCGATCGGCGTGTCGAAGAACGACGCGCGCGGCGCGGCGCTGGCGAGTTACCTCTTGTTCGAGCCGCCTTACACCAACGAGCTCATCGCGCTCGGCGAGAAGGATACGATGGCGCGCCGCGACGACGTGCTGCGCTTCTTCCGCTGGGAAGGCGCGCACGAGACCGCCACGGCGAAGGAAACCGCATGACGACCCTGATCCTCTCGAATGCCCGCATCTTCGACGGCGAGTCCGCCGATTGCGCGGAAGGGATGAACGTTCTCGTTGCCGACGGCGTGATCCAGGAGATCGCGTCGAAACCGCTCGCGGCGAACGGCGCGGTGAAGATCGACGTGGGCGGCCGCACGCTGATGCCCGGCCTGATCGACGCGCACGTGCATGCGTTCGCCAGCGACGTGGCCGTCGGCCGCGTCGAGGCGCTGGGCGAGGCGTATCGCACGGCGCACGCGGTGCGCATGCTGAACCATGCGCTGCAATGCGGCTTCACGACGGTGCGCGACATCGGCGGCGGCAACTACAGCCTGTACCGCGCGATCGCGGACAAGCTGATTGCCGCGCCGCGCTATCTCTATTCCGGGCGCGCGATGTCGATGACCGGCGGCCATTGCGACATGCGCACGATCGAGGAGCGGCCGCGCTACCAATCGCTCTGCGCCTGCGACGGCACGGTCTTCAACGCGTTCGGTGTCGTCGCGGACGGCGTGGACGAATGCATCAAGGCCGTGCGCGACGAACTGCGCCAGGGCGCGCACTGCATCAAGATCATGGGCTCGGGCGGCGTCGCGTCGCCGACCGACCCGATCTGGATGAACCAGTACCGCGAGGAAGAAATCCGCGCGATGGTGAACGAGTGCACCGAGCGCCGCACCTATGCGGCCGCGCATTGCCATCCGGCCAGCGCGGTGCGCCGCTGCGTCGAGTTCGGCGTGCGCAGCATCGAGCATGCGACGCTGATCGACGACGAAACGGCCGCTTTCGTCGCACAGCGCGGCGCGTATGTCGTGCCGACCATGGTGGTGATCGCGGCTCTCGTCGAATCGGGACGCGAACTCGGCTTCCCGCCGCAAAGCCAGCAGAAGGTCGAGATCATCTGGAAGCAGGCGATCAGCGGCCTGGACATCATGCGCCGCGCCGGCGTCAAGCTTTGCTACGGCACGGACCTCATGGGCAAGCTCTTCACGCAGCAATGCCGCGAGTTCACGCTGCGCAGCGAAGTGTTCACGCCGCTGGAGCTGCTGCGCCAGGCCACTTCGCTGCCGGCGGAAATGATGATGATGAAGGGGCAGGTGGGTTGCATCGCACCCGGCGCGTTCGCGGACCTGCTCGTCGTCGACGGCGATCCGCTCAAGGACATCTCGCTGCTCGCCGCCGACGGCCGCAACCTGCGCGCGATCGTGCGCGCGGGCGAGATCGTGAAGAACGAGCTGCGCTGACGCGCCTAGGCCGCGGCCGGCACGCGCTGCGGCTTGCGCACCGCCGAGAAAGCGGCCGCCGCGACGAAGCACAGGATTCCCGCGAGCAGGAACGACGGCGCATAGGTGCCCACGATGTCGCGGCTCACGCCGGCCGCGAACAGCATCACGCCCGCCGAGATGTGATGCGCCGCGAAGATCCACGAGAAGACCGCGGGCCCGGTCTCGAGGCCGAAGGTCTGCACCGACAGGCGCACCGTCGGCGGCACGGTGGCGATGAAGTCCAGGCCGTAGATCATCGCGAAGATCATCAGGCCGGCCGTCGAGACGTTCGCCATCACCAGCCAGACGAGGGCGACGCCGCGCAACGCGTAGTACATCGCGAGCAGCCAGCGGTTGTCGTAGCGGTCGCACAGCCAGCCCGAGCCGATCGTGCCGATCATGTCGAACACGCCGATGATCGCGAGCAGCGATGCCGACACGCCGAGCGGAATGCCCATGTCGCTGCAGAAGGGCACGAGGTGCGCCTGTGTCAGCCCGAAACTCGACACGCCGCAGATCGCGAACGTGAACGCGAGCACCCAGAAGATCCAGCGCTTGGAGCCGACAGCGAGCGCGTTGATGCTCAGTTGCAGGAAGTTCGCCCTGGGCGCGGGCGGGACCGGCACGGGCGCCGTCGCGCCGAGCGGCTGCAGGCCGATGTCCTGCGGGCGCTCGCGGCCGAGCCACAGGAACAGCAGCCACGACACGAACGCGCCAATCGCGGGGATCATCAGCGCGGCGCGCCAGCCCCAGACGCTGCTCACCCACGCGGCGATCGGCATGAAGATGAGCGTGCCGGTGGCCACTGCCGCACCGAGGATGCCGATGGCGAGCCCGCGATGCGCGACGAACCAGCGCGAAGGAACGACCGCGTTGAGCTGCATCGCGGTCATGCCGGGCGCGACGCCGAGCATCACGCCCATGCCCAGCCAGAGCTGCCACTTCTGCGTCATCGTGATGGAGATCAGCAGGCCGGCCATCAGCAGCGCGCCCGAGAGGGCGACCATGCGCCGCACGCCGTAGCGCAGCATGAGGCCGCCGGCCAGCGGCGCGCACAAACCGAACAACGCGACGCGCAACCCTTGCGGCGCGGAGAGCTCGCCGATCGTCCAGCCCAACTCCTTCGACATCGGCAGGATCAGCACCGCCGGAACGCCGAGCGCCGATGTGGAGAACATCGCATACAGGAACGACAGCGCCAGCATGATCCACGCGTAATGCGTGCGCGGCGCAGCGTTTGCCAGCGGCGCTTGCGCGCGGGTGCCTTCCATGGAGTCCTCCGGTGGGTGCGCGGGACGATAGCCGGGCCGGAATGTCCCCGCGGCGGCGAAGGGTAACGGCTAAGGCGCGCCGTCGCGCGCGCAGGCGACCTTGTGCAGCAGCTCGGCGAGGATCGCCTGCTCGCCGGGCGTGAGCGCCAGCGCGAGCTGCTCGGCGCCCAGGATGCGGTCGGTGGCCTTGCGCACGAGGTCCGCGCCCGCGCGCGTGACCACCAGCACCTGCGTGCGCTTGTCCTTCTCGTTGGCCTTGCGCGCGAGCAGGCCGCGCTGCTCGAGCCGGTCGACGATCGCGGTGATGTGCGGCGGCGTCACGGACAGCGCGCGCGCGATGCGCGCGAGCGAGCCGCCCGGGTTCTCCGCGACCAGCGTGAGCACCGTGTATTCCACCGGCTTGAGCTCCATGGTCGCGCCGACTTCGCTGCGGAAGATTCCGTCGGTGACGAGCGCGGCCTGTGCCAGCTGGTAGCCCAGCACCTTTTTCAGGCGCGCTTCCTCCAGCCGGCCCGCCGGGGTCAGGTCGTGGCGCGCGCTGCGCTTGGTGCTCATCCGCCCGATTGTGCCAAGGGCCGCGGCGTGACGATCGCGAGTGTTCACGAAGAGAACGTTTATCGGGCGCCTGAAATTCCCCGTTCAAGGGTTAGTCCCGATCTGGTGATGATTGATAGTTAAGTAACTTAATCAATACCCACCAAGCCTACCGAGGAGAAGACGATGCCCCTTCGCCCGCGCCTTGCGCCTGCCGCTTTCGCCGCGGCCCTTGCCGCGTTCACCGCCGGTTGCGGCGGCGGTTCCTCGTCGAGCGCCGCCGCGGGCGAGCCGCAGCTCGCGCCCGCGCAGCCCGCGCAACTGTCCGGCAGCTGTTCCGACCTGGCGACGAAGATCACGTACGCGAACACGACGATCACCGCCGCGAGCGCGGTGGCGGCGGGCACGCTCGCCGGCGTCCCGGTGCCGGCGCACTGCCTGGTCACCGGCAAGATGTTCGACCGCGTGAGCCCCGTCGACGGCCAGCACTACGCCATCGGTTTCGAGATGCGCATGCCGATCAACTGGAACGGGCGCTTTTTCTACCAGGCCAACGGTGGCACCGACGGCACGGTCGTCACCGCGACGGGCCCCACCAGCGGCGGCGGCCCGCTGACCAGTGCGCTGACGCAAGGCTTCGCGGTCATCAGCTCCGACGCGGGCCACACCGGCGGGCCGCTCGGCTCGCCGCCCACGTTCGGCATCGACCCGCAGGCGCGCCTCGACTACGGCTACCAGGCCGTCGCGAAGCTCACGCCGATGGCGAAGAAGGCGATCGAGATCGCCTACGGCAAGCAGCCGGACCGTTCGTACATCGGCGGCTGCTCCAACGGCGGGCGCCACACGATGGTGGCGGCCGCGCGGTTCTCGGACCAGTACGACGGCTACCTCGTGGGCGACCCGGGCTTTCGCCTGCCGCTCGCGGCGATCGCGAACATCAAGGGCGCGCAGATGTACGCGGCGCTCGCCACCAATCCGCAGGACCTCTCCACGGGTTTCACCCCGGCCGAACGCGCGCTGGTCTCCAGCGCCGTCTTGAAGAAATGCGATGCGCTCGACGGCGCGAGCGACGGCCTCGTGCAGGACACGAAAGCGTGCCAGGCCGCGTTCGACCTCAATCGCGACGTGCCCACGTGCACGGGCGCGCGCGACGGCACTTGCCTGTCGGCCGCGCAGAAGACGTCGATCGCGCAGATCTTCGCGGGCACGACCACGAGCACCGGCACGAAGATCTACTCCAGCTGGCCGTTCGACGCGGGGCTGGCCACCGGCGGGTGGAGCTTCTGGAAATTCACCGTGCCCTTGATCCTCGACTCCGGCGCCGTCGGCCTGATCTGGGAAGCGCCGCCGGAAGATCCCACGACGTTCGTCGGCCCGGTCTTCGCGCTCACCGGCAACGTCGACACGATGCTCGCGAAGGTGAACGCGACGACGTCGCTGTACACCGAGAGCGCGATGTCGTTCATGACGCCGCCGAACGCGACCGACATGTCGCAGGTGAAGTCGCGCGGTGCCAAGATCATGCTCTACCACGGCACGAGCGACCCGATCTTTTCCAGCGACGACTCGACGGCGTGGTACGACGCGGTCGCGGCGGCGAACAACGGCGACGCGAGCAGCTTCGCGCGCTTCTATCGCGTGCCGGGCATGAACCATTGCGCGGGCGGCCCCGCGACGGACCAGTTCGACATGCTCACGCCGCTGGTCAACTGGGTCGAGCACGGTGACGCGCCGAACGCGGTCCTGGCCACGGCGCGCGGGCCGGGCAGCCCCGGCGGCGCGAATGCGGACGTGCCTTCGACCTGGGCCGCCAACCGCACGCGCCCGCTGTGCGCGTACCCGAAGGTGGCGCGCTACACGGGCAGCGGGAGCATCGAGGACGCGGCGAACTTCAGCTGCGTCTCGCCGAGCAACTGAATCAGTCGGCCTTGATCTTGGCCTTCATGATGACCTCGGCCCAGTGCTTGCGCGTGTCCGCGAGCCAGGCCGCGGATTCCGGCGCGCCCAGGCCCGTCGGCGCGTAGTCGGCGATGCGGTCGAGGTCCATCACTTCCTTGGATTGCATCGCCGCGGCCAGCTCGCGCGCCAGCAGGTGCTGGATCTCGGGCGGCGTGCCGGCCGGTGCGGCCAGCACATAGGCGAACGTCGCGGTGAATTGGGGATAGCCCTGTTCGGCGACGGTGGGCACGTCGGGCGCGGCGGGCGAACGCTTCTCGCCCGAGACGGCGAGCGCGCGCAGCTTGCCGGCCTTCACTTGCGGCGCGATGCCGCTCGTCACCGCGAACAGCGACTCCTCCTGCCCGCCCATCACGTCGACGACCGACGCGCCGGTGCCCTTGTACGGCACGTGGACCATGTCCAGGCCGGCCGTCGCGAGGAACGACGCCATCGTCAGGTGGCTCGGCGAGCCGTTGCCGCCCGACGCGTACGACAGCTTCTGCGCCTTCGCGAGCTTGACGAATTCCTGCAGCGAGTTCGCGGGAACCTTCGGGTTGACCGCGAGCATCTGGCTGTACGTCACGGGCACGCCGATGATCGCGAAGTCCTTCGAGACGTCGAACGGCATCTTCTCGTACAGCGCCGGGTTCACGGTGAACGTGGTGTCCAGCGCGAACAGCAGCGTGTAGCCGTCGGGCTGCGCCTTCGCGACGATGTCCGAGCCGACGTTGCCGCCGGCGCCCGCCTTGTTGTCGGCGATGAACGGCTGCTTGAGCCGCAGTTCCATCTGCCGCAGCACCGTGCGCGCGAACGCGTCGAGCGGGCCCGGCACGGTGGTGATCACCACGCGCACGGGCTTCTCCGGATACGCGGCCAGCGCCGCCGTCGATGCCGCCGTCGCGGCGGTGAGGGCGAGCACGCTCGCGAGGGTCTTCAGGAAGTTCACGCTGTTCTCCTTTGCAGCATGGCGAAATTCACGCCGCCACTTCGTGATGGAAACTGAATCCGTCGGCATGGATGTGGTCCAGGCTCGCCGACAGCGCGGCGAAGCGCCGCTTCGCGTCGGCGATCATGGACGGCGAGCCGCACAGGTAGATCGAATGATCCGACAGGTCGCCGAAATCCTGCGCCACCGCATCCTGCACATGGCCGCGCCGGCCGCTCCACGCGTCGCCCGCGCGCGACAGCACGGGCACGAAATTGAATTCGTACAGGCGGTCGCCCCAGCCGGCGATCTCGCCGGCCAGGTACAGGTCGGCTTCGTTGCGCATGCCCCAGTACAGCGACACGGGCGGGCAGTCGGGATCGTCCAGCAGCGATTCGAGCATGCACTTGATGGGCGCGATGCCGGTGCCGGTCGCCACGAAGAGCAGCTGGCGGTAGTCGTCGTTTTGCAGGCGGAACTCGCCCAGCGGCGCTTCGACGGCGAGGCGATCGCCGGGCGCGAGCCGAGGCAGCGCCTGCGAGGTGAAGCGCCCGCCGGGAATCTGCCGCACATGGAAGTCGACGGCGTTGCCGGGCCCACGCACCGAGGCCATGGAGAAGCTGCGCGCACCGCCGTCGTCCAGCAGGATGTTCATGTGCTGGCCCGGCACATAGTCGAAGTCGTCGGCCTCGATCTCGAGATTGAGCTGCACGATGTTCGTTGCAAGCTGCCGCGTGCCGCGCATGACCGCCGTGCACAGCTGCGGCGCGGGCACCTGTGCGCGCGGCCCCGTGGAGATCACCAGGTCCGACAGCGCGCGCGCCTGGCACATCAACGCATAGCCGGCCGCTGCTTCCTCGGGCGACAGCGCCAGCGGCATCTCTTCGTACGCCACCTTGCCTTCGAGGACCTTCACCCGGCACGTGCCGCAACCGCCGAACGTGCACTCGTGCTTGAGCGCCACGCCTTGGCGCATGGCCGCTTGCAGCACGGCTTCGCCAGGCGCGACGTCGAACGTCGCCGCGGTCTCCGCGATGGCGACGCGCCAGTTCATTTCTTGATGTCCGCCTGCACGACGACGTCGAAGCCCTGCGGCGCGATGAGGTCCTTCAATGCCTGCAGCGCGGCGAGGCCGCATTGCGTGTCCTGCTCGCCGTTGCCGCCGCTCAGGCCCACGCCACCGACGACTTCGCCGTTGACGACCACGGGAAAGCCGCCGACGAACGCGGCGAAGCGACCTTCGAAACTGAGCTGGATGCCGAACGCCTCGTTGCCGGGCAGGGCGGGGCCGTCGGGCGTGCGCGTGAACAGGTGCGTCGAGCGCTTGTGCCCGCTCGCGGTGAACGCCTTGTTCCACGCGATCTGCGGGCCGGTGATGCGCCCGCCGTCCATGCGCTCCATCACGATCGGGTAACCGCCTTCGTCGGTGATGCACACGGTCTCGCGCACGCCGATCTCCGCGGCCTTGCGCAGCGCGGCCTGCGCCATCTGCCGGGCTTCGGCGAGTTCGAGCTTGACGGCCTGCTTCATGCTGGTGTTCCCTTTTCAGAACGCGCGGTACACGGTCTTGGTCTGCAGGAAGAACTCGAGGCCCGTGCGCCCCGATTCGCGAAAGCCCGACCCGCTCGAGCGCTTGTACCCGCCGAACGGCGCGTTGACCAGGTTGCCCGTGGTCGTGCGGTTGACCTTGACCGTGCCCGACTGGATCGAGCGGCAGAACTCGTGCGCGTAGCGCGGGTTGCGCGTGCAGATCGCCGCCGACAGGCCGTACTCTGTGTCGTTCGCCTTGTCCATCGCATCGGCGAAGGAGTCGGTGTCGATCACCGCGATCACCGGCCCGAAGATTTCCTCACGCGCGATGCGCGACGTGGGCGCGACCTCGGTGAACACCGCGGGCTGCACGAAGTGGCCGTGTTCGAGGCCCTCGCCACGCAACGGTTCGCCGCCGTACACATGACGGGCTTCGCTGCAACCCAGTGCGACGTACGAGAGCACCGTGTCGTACTGGCGTGCGTTCGCGAGCGGGCCGAGGTCCATGCCGGGTTGCAGGCCATTGCCGATCTTCAAGCGCCCGATGCGCTCGACCAGCTTGGCGACGAAAGCGTTGCGCACGTCCTTGGCGACCAGCACGCGGCTGGTGCCGGTGCACGCCTGGCCGGTGAGCGACAGGCCGCCCTTCACCGTGAGGTCGACCGCGACATCGAGGTCGGCGTCTTCCATCACCAGCAGCGGGTTCTTGCCGCCGAGTTCCATCTGCGTGCGAGTGGTGAGCGACGCCGCGCGATGGATCTGCTCGCCTGCCGATGTCGAGCCGGTGAACGTCACGGCCCGCACTTGCGGCGAGCCGATCAGGACGCCGGCGACAGCGGCGGGCTTGCCGGTGACCAGGTTGATCACGCCCTTCGGGATTCCGCCGGCGGCGAGCGCTTCGACCAGGTGCACCGCGGTGAGCGGCGCGTCCGACGACGGCTTGAAGACGACCGTGTTGCCCGTGGCCAGCGCGGGCGCGATCTTGCGCGCGGGAATCGACGCCGGGAAGTTCCACGGCGAGATCACCGTGACGACACCGAGCGGCTCGCGCTGCGTGTACACCACCATGCCGGCATCGTCCTGCGGGAACGTTTCGCCGCCGAAGGTCTGCGCTTCGATGGCGTAGAAGCGGAAGGTCTGCGCCGTGCGCGCGATCTCGTCCTGCGCCAGTGCGAGCGGCTTGCCCATCTCGCGCGTCAGGTCGCGCGCGATATCGGCCGCGTGCGCATCGAGCCAGTCCGCGGCCTTGGTGAGCACCTGGGCGCGCTTGCCGATGGGCGTCGCGCTCCATGCGGGGAACGCGCGGGCGGCGGCGTCGACCGCGGCGCGCGCATCTTCTTCGCGCGACGCCGCGAAGCGCCCCACCAGCTCACGTGAGTCGGCGGGGTTGCGGTCCTCGGACAGCGAGCCCCCGGCGGCGGGGCGCCACTCGCCGTCGATGTAATTGCCGAAGTCGGCCATGCGCGGCTCGCTTCAGGCTTGCAGCAGGGCGCGATCGGACGCGGGCACGGCGCTTTCGCTCGCGTGCAGCTCCGCGAGCGGCAGGTCGCGCGCCACGTAATCGTGGTACAGCGCCGTCGTGTAGAGCAGCCGCATCTGCGCGCCGATCTCGCAGATCTTCAGGCAACGCTGCTGCAGGTCGACCGTGTTCGCGTGTTCGAGCACGATCTGGTAGCCGCGCTCGCCATGGATCTCGTCGGAGACGATGTGCAGGTCGAAGAACTCCACTTCCTCGTCGGTGAACTTGTACTTTTCGCGCAGCGTGGGCGTTTGCTTGCGGTAGATCGACGGCACCTGCGACTCCAGGCCGACCACCAGGCCCGCGACGGCGACGACCGGGTCTTCGCGCATGGACACCGCGTAGCACCAGCTTTGCAGGCCGCGCGTGGTGGGCGACATGTTGTCGGGGTCGGTGACGCGCTGGCGCGTGGTGCCGCACGCTTCGGCGAAACGGATCAGCAGGTCGGTGTGGCGATCGCCGCCGATTTCTTCCTCGTACATGTTTGCGAGCAGGAAGTCCTTGGCCTCGGTCATGGTGTCGGGCGTGCGCGCATAGATGTACGCGAGGTAGTCGGCGAACGGGCCGACGTAGTGAAAGTGGTTCTCGGCCCAGCGGGCGAGGTGGGCGCGCGAGAGCTTGCCGCTCGCCCATGCGATGGAGAACGGGGCCTTGTTGGCGCTCTTGCCCTTGATGGCGTTCTCGAGGGCGGTGCGGAAGACGTCGCGGTTCATCAGGTCGGGCATGGCGGCTCCTTGGGTTGACGAAAGTATACTGTATACTTCTGATCCAGATCAACATCCCTTTGTGCCGCAGCGTCTCTCGCGAGGCAAAATTGATCCGCAGCAAAGAACAGTATACGGTATACCAAAGGAGCTGAACGGATATGCCTCTCGTCGTCCTCCACAAGAACGGCCAGGTGCACCGGGGCGAGGTCGGTCCGCAGACCAACCTCGTGGTGAAGGCCGGCATCCGGCAGTTCCCGTACCCGCACCTCAATTACAAGTGCGGCATGGGCAAGTGCGCCACTTGTGCGTGCCAGGTGCTGGCCGGCGGCGAGCACCTGCCGCCGCCGAACTGGAAGGAAAAGAAGATGCTCGCCGACCGGCTCGACCAGGGCTGGCGCCTCGTGTGCCAGTTGTGGATCGACCACGACATCGAGCTGATGCAGCCCGCCGTGCCGCTGCCGCCGGCGAATGCCGCCACCCCGAGCTGATCGCCGCCATGTACGTGATCCTCACCACGAAGCCCGGACAGTTCCACAGCGAGCCCGGCACGAACATGACCGAGCGCGAGCACTACGACTACCTGTTCTGCGGGCGCATGCGCGCGCGCTTCACGATCGCCGAGGTGCAGGGCGACGCGTCGCGCGTGCGGATCGTCGACGACGCCGACCCCACGCTCGTGAACGACGTGCCCGCGAAGTTCCTGCCGAAGTTCCGCACGATCGACGAAGCGCGCTCGGAACTCGACCACCTCGTTCGCTTCGGCTCCCTCGACGTCAAGCTCGTGCGGCACGACGCGCCGGCCGACCCGCAGGTGGCTGCGTCGCAAGTGCACATCACGTTCGTGAACCAGGACCATCGCCAGGTCGCGGCCGCGCCGAACAGCAATTTGCTACGCGTGTCGCTGCGCGAGCAGGGCGGGATCCCGTTCAAGTGCGGCGGCGGCCTATGCGGCACGTGCAAGTGCCGGATCATGGCCGGACGCGACAACACCGATGCGATCAAGGCGAAGGAACGCAAGCACCTGACCGAGGAACAGTTCGGGCAGGGCTGGCGCATGGCGTGCCAGACGTTCGTGAACGGCGACATCGCCGTCGCGTACGGCGACCTGGCCCGCGAGTCGTGACACCGCGCCGATGATCCACATCACCGACTCGATGGTCGACGCGGCTGTCACCGGGGCCGATGCGCAGCAAGTGCTGTTCGATGCATTCTGCGACATGGCGCAAGGCCACGCGGCGATGCAGGAGCGCATCCGCACCGAAAGCGCGGGAACGAAAATCTCCACGATGGCCGCGGTGCTGCCGCGCCAGGGCTACGCCGGCGCGAAGGTCTACACGACGATCGAAGGGCGCTTCTCGTTCGTGATCGTGCTGTTCTCGGCAGCGGACGGGCGCCCGCTCGCTTCCGTCGAAGCCAACGCGATCACGCGCTTGCGCACGGCGGCATGTTCGGTACTCGCGTCGCGGCGACTCGCGCGGCGCGACATCCATCGCATTGCGATCTTCGGCGCCGGCGTGCAGGGGCGCGCGCACGCGGTGCAGCTCGCGCACGAATGGCACCCGGCGGAAATCCGCATCAGCGATCCTTACGCGACGAGCGACGTGGCCCGCGGGCTGGAAAGCGAATGCGAGACCCGCGTGCGCATGGCCGGGTCGGCGCAAGAGGCCATCGAGGGCGCGGACATCATCGTCACCGCATCGCGGTCGACGCAGCCGTTGTTCGCGGGGAGCGGCGTGCCGCGGGGCTGCTTCATCGCCGCGATCGGCTCGAGCCTGCCGCACACGCGTGAACTTGACGACGTGGCCTTGCAGCGCGCTTCGCGCATCGCCGTCGACTGGGGGCCACAGACGCGGCGCGAAGCAGGGGACCTCGTGCTGGCCGGCGCGCAGTGCGCGGTCGAAAGCAAATTGGTGGAGTTGTCGGACCTGCTCGCCGGGCGTGCGCCGGGGCGCGAAAGCGACGACGAGATCACGATCTACAAGGCGGTCGGCGTGGCGCTGCAGGACATCGCGCTGGCGGGGCTGGCCTACGCGCGCGTCACCTGAGGTTCACGCGAAAGGCTGCATGCCCGCGGCACTGTAGACATGACGCGTGGCGAGGAACGACGCCATCTCGGCATCGCCCATGATCACTGCGCGCAGGATCGCGGCGTGCTCGTCCCACGTCTGCCTGCTGCGGCCCTTGTTCAGGGGCGCGAACAGCATCGCGGTGCGTTCGCGCAGCGACCGCATCATGTCGCGCAGCACCGAATTCGCGGCGATGTTCGAAAGCGCGTCGTGGAAGCGCTCGTTCAGCTGGATCAGCGTGAGCGGGTCCGCCGAGTCCGCGCGCCGGATCCCTTCGTCCAGGATCGTCTGGAGCTCGGCCATCTTCGATTCGTCGTGGCGCTTGGCCGCGAGCTTCGCGTTGAGGCCCTCGAGCGTCGCGCGCACCTCCACGAGCTCGCGCACCTGGTCGTCGGTGTAGCTGATGACGGACGCGCCGCGGCGCGGCTCGATGCTCACGAGGCCTTCGGAGGCGAGCTTGCGCAGCGCCTCGCGCACGGGCACGCGCGACACGCCGAGTTCCTCCGACAACCGGCCTTCGACGAGCCGCTCGCCGCCCGCGAGCGCGCCGCTCAGGATCTGCTCGCGCAGCTTGTCGACGACGAGCTGCGTCAGCGGCGAGTGCAGCTCGCCGAGCGACCGGCCGGACGTCGTCAGGGACATGGTGCGAAGTGTCGCATAGGCATCGCGCCGCTTCGCGCCCGGCATGCGAAATAATGCGGGGACCCGCCGGCCTTTCCAGGCGGGAGGAGACAAAGCATGAAGTCCATCGCGCGGGCGCTCATGGCGCTCGGTTTCGCAGCGATCGCGTGCGCAGCAGTCGCGCAGTCCAGCGCGACGGCCGACTATCCGAAGCAGCCTGTGCACATCGTCGTGACGTTCCCGCCCGGCGGCAGCGCCGATGCGGTCGTGCGAATGATCGTGCCGCGACTGAACGAAAAACTGGGGCAGCCCGTCGTCGTCGACAACCGGCCGGGCGCCGGCGGCAACATCGGCCTGGGCATCGTCGCGAAGGCGCCGCCCGACGGCTACACGCTCGGAGTGGGCGCGGCAGGCGCGCTGTCCGCGAACGTGAGCCTGTACTCGAACATGCCGTTCGACCCGATCAAGGATTTCAAGCCGGTGTCGATGCTCGCGGCGATCCCGTTCGTGATCGTCGGCAACCCGTCGCTGCCCGCGAAGACGATGAAGGAGCTGGTCGCATTGATGCGTTCGCAGCCGGGCAAGCTGTCGATCGCGCACGGCGGCAACGGCACCGCGATGCATTTGTCGGCGGCGCTGTTCGACCAGATGGCGGACGCGAAGCTGGTCGAAGTGCCGTACAAGGGCTCGGGACCGGCGGCGCTCGCGGTGCTGGGCAACACCGTCCCGCTCGCGGTGGTCGACATGCCGGCATCGCTGCAGCAGATCAAGGCCGGCAAGCTGGTCGCGTATGCGGTGACGAGCCCGCAGCGCCTGCCGCAACTGCCCGACGTGCCGACGGTGTCGGAAGCGGGCCTCACGGGCTACGACTCGACCGGCTGGTTCGGCGTGGTCGCGCCCGCGGGCACGCCGGACGCGGTCGTGCAAAGGCTCAATGCGGAAATCACCGGTGCGTTGAACGACGACCAGATCAAGGCGAGCATGCGCAACCTCGGCGTCGAGCCCGCGCCCGGCACGCCCGCGCAGTTCGAGGCTTACATCAAGAGCGAGACCGCGAAGTGGGCGAAGGTGATCAAGCAAGCCAACATCAAGCTCGACCAGTGAACGCAAAGCAGTTGACCGCCGACGTGCTCGTCGTCGGCGCGGGGCCGGTGGGCCTGTCGGTGGCGATGGACCTGTCCGCGCGCGGCGCGAAAGTCATCATTGCGGAGGTGCGCGCGTACCGGCAGCCGCCCGAAGTGAAGTGCAATCACGTCGCCGCGCGCACGATGGAGCGCTTCCGCCGGCTCGGCGTCGCGCACAAGCTGCGCGCGGCCGGCCTGCCCGACGAGTTCCCGCACGATGTGGCGTTCCGCACGACGGCGACGGGCATCGAGCTCACGCGCATCAAGATCCCGGGCCGCCCCGACCGCTACACGTCGCGCGATGGCCCCGACACGGGATGGCCCACGCCCGAGCCGCCGCACCGCATCAACCAGACCTTCCTCGAGCCGATCCTCGTGGAGCACACGGCGGCGCTGCCGGGCGTGACGCTGCTCAATCGCACGCGCGTCACCGCGTTCACGCAGGACGAGCATGGC
>DATBPW010000438.1:0-5376 GCA_036561125.1 Ramlibacter sp.
CAGTACTTCGGTGAGCTGGGCGCGGACGTGGAAGTGTTTCGCAACGACGAGATCGACGTCGCCGGGATCGCGCAGCGCCGGCCCGACCGGCTCGTGGTTTCGCCCGGCCCGTGCTCGCCCGCGCAAGCCGGCATTTCCGTCGCGGCGATCGGGCACTTCGCGGGCAAGCTGCCCATCCTCGGCGTGTGCCTCGGGCACCAGGCGATCGGCGCGGCGTTCGGCGGCAAGATCGTCCGTGCGCAGCAACTGATGCACGGCAAGACGAGCCTCATCACCACGACACGCGAAGGCGTGTTCGCGGGACTGCCCCAGCAGTTCACCGTGAACCGCTATCACTCGCTCGCGATCGACAAGGAGTCGTCGCCGCCGGTGCTCAAGACGACCGCGTGGACCGCCGACGGCGAGATCATGGGTGTGCGCCACGAATCGCTGCCGATCCAGGGCGTGCAATTCCATCCCGAGTCGATCCTCACCGAGCACGGGCACGCCCTGCTGAAGAATTTCCTGGAGCAGACGCCATGAGCAACCCCATCGTCGACCTGCGCAGCGACACCGTCACGCAACCCACGCCCGGCATGCGCGAAGCCATGATGCGCGCGCCGCTGGGCGACGACGTCTTCGGCGACGACCCGTCGGTCAACGCGCTGCAGGACAAGATCGCCGCGATGCTCGGTTTCGAGGCGGCGCTGTTCGTGCCGACGGGCACGCAAAGCAACCTGTGCGCGATCCTGTCGCATTGCCAGCGCGGCGAGGAGTACATCGTCGGCCAGATGCACCACTGCTATCGCTGGGAGGCCGGCGGCGGCGCGGTGTTCGGCAGCGTGCAGCCGCAGCCGCTTGCGCACCAGCCGGACGGCACGCTCGCGCTCGCCGACATCGAAGCGGCGATCAAGCCGGACGATCCGCACTTCGCGCGCAGCAAGCTGCTGGCGCTGGAGAACACCCTGGGCGGCGCGGTGATCCCGATGGCGTACATCGAAGAGGCCACGTCGCTCGCCAAGCGCAAGGGTCTGGGACGTCATCTCGATGGCGCGCGCCTCTTCAATGCCGCCGTGGAGCAGGCCCGCCGCAACGGCGCCGACGCGAAGGCCGAAGCGCGCCGCATCGCGCAATGCTTCGACACTGTGTCGGTCTGCTTCAGCAAGGGCCTCGGCGCGCCGGTGGGCTCCGCGCTATGCGGCTCGAAGGACTTGATCGCACGGGCGCGGCGCGTGCGCAAGATGGCGGGAGGCGCAATGCGCCAGTCGGGCCTGCTCGCCGCCGCGGCGGTTTACGCGCTGGACCACAACGTCGAGCGTCTCGCGCAAGACCATGCGCTCGCAAAGAGGCTCGCTGAAGGCCTGGCAGGCATCGACGGCCTGCAAGTCGAGGCGCCGCAGACCAACATCATGTTCGTCGACCTCGTCGGCGCGGCGCGCGAGAAGTCGGCGCAGTTGCTCGATCACCTGAAAGGGCAAGGCGTGCTGGCCACGGGCCTGTACCGGCTGCGCTTCGTCACGCACCTGGACGTCGATGAAGCCGGCGTCGAGCGCGCGATCGCGGCCATCCGCGGCTTCTTCGCGCGCTAGGAAGCACAGCGATGCCCGACCTGCATCACCTCCTGCTGTTCATCGGCGCCGGCATCCTGCTCAATCTCACGCCCGGCCCCGACGTGCTCTACATCGTCAGCAATTCGCTGCGCTCCGGCGCGAAGGCCGGCGTCGTCGGGGCGCTCGGCATCAACGCGGGCTGCTTCGTGCACATCTTCGCCGCGGCGCTGGGCGTCAGTGCGCTGCTCGCGGCGTCGGCCACGGCATTCACGGTGCTGAAGTGGACCGGCGCGGCCTACCTCGTGTGGATCGGCCTGAAGGTCCTGTTCTCGCGCCAGCCGCAGCCTGGAGCGGACCTGGAGGCGCTGCGCACGGATGCGCAACTTGCGTTGCCGTTGCCGAAAATCTTCCTGCGCGGATTCCTGACCAACGTGCTCAACCCGAAGGTCGCGATCTTCTTCCTCGCCTTCGTGCCGCAATTCATCCCGCCCGATGCGGCCCACAAGGCGCTCGCCTTCATCGCGCTGGGCGCGCTGTTCAACATCAACAGCGTGTTCGTCAACGCCGGCTGGGCCCTTGCCGCCGCGTGGCTGGCCAACCGCGGTTCGGTGCAGGCCGGCATGCACTGGCTGGACCGCGCCGCTGGTGCGATGTTCGTCGGCTTCGGGCTGAAGCTGGCGCTCACAGAGAATCCCGTTTCGTAAAGCCGAGGAGGCACGCCATGTCCATCACACCGCAGGAAGCGCTGCAGCGCACGATCGAGCACCGCGAGATCTTCCACGACGAGATGCTCAAGATCATGCGCATGATCATGAGCGGCGAGCTCACGCCACTCATGACGGCCGCGATCGTCACCGGCCTTCGCGTGAAGAAGGAAACGATCGGCGAGATCACCGCCGCCGCGCAGGTGATGCGCGAGTTCTCGACGAAGGTGAACGTCGCCGACAAGTCGAAGCTGGTCGACATCGTCGGCACGGGCGGCGACGGTTCGCACACGTTCAACATCTCGACCTGCTCGATGTTCGTCGCCGCCGCCGCGGGCGCGAAGATCAGCAAGCACGGCGGGCGCAGCGTGTCGAGCAAGAGCGGCAGCGCCGACGTGCTCGAGTCGCTGGGCGTGAACATCAACCTCAAGCCCGAGCAGATCGCGCACTGCATCGAGGAGGTCGGCATCGGTTTCATGTTCGCGCCCAACCACCATCCGGCGATGAAGAACGTCGCGCCGGTGCGCAAGGAACTGGGCGTGCGCACGATCTTCAACATCCTCGGGCCGCTGACCAATCCCGCGTCGGCGCCGAACATCCTCATGGGCGTGTTCCACCCGGACCTCGTCGGCATCCAGGTGCGCGCGCTGCAGCGGCTCGGCGCCGAGCATGCGCTCGTCGTCTACGGGCGCGACGGCATGGACGAGGTGAGCCTCGGCGCAGCGACGCTGGTCGGTGAGTTGAACAACGGCGAGATCACCGAATACGACATCCACCCCGAGGACTTCGGGCTGCCGATGGCGAGCAACCGCAGCTTCAAGGTGGAGACACCCGACCAGTCGAAGGCAATCCTCGCGTCCGTGCTGGAGAACGAAAGCAGCCCCGCGCGCGATATCGTGGTCTTCAACGCCGGCGCGGCGCTGTATGCCGCGAACGTCGCGAGCTCGATCGAAAACGGCATCGCCAAGGCGCGCGAAGCGATCGAAAGCGGCGCGGCCAAGGCGAAGCTGCAGCAACTCGTCCAATTCACCCGCAGCATCCCGGCCTGATGACGGACATCCTCGAGAAGATCGTCGCGGTCAAGCGCGAAGAAGTCGCCGCCGCGAAGAAGAAGGTCGCGTTCGAGGCGATGCGCGCCGACGCGGAAAGCCGCGTGCTCACGCGCGGCTTCGTGGACGCGATCCGCGGGACGATCGCCGCGGGCCGCAGTGCGGTCATCGCCGAGATCAAGAAAGCCAGTCCCAGCAAGGGCGTGATCCGCGCCGGCGAGTTCATCCCGGCCGACATCGCGCAAAGTTATGCGGAGGCCGGCGCGGCGTGCCTGTCGGTGCTGACCGACCGGCAGTTCTTCCAGGGCCAGCCCGATTTCCTGAAGCAGGCACGCGCTTCATGCGACCTGCCCGTGCTGCGCAAGGATTTCATGATCGATCCGTACCAGGTGTACGAATCGCGTGCGATGGGCGCGGACTGCATCCTGCTGATCGCAGCGTGCCTCGACGATACGCAGATGCGCGAGCTCGAAGCGGTTGCGCGCAGCCTCGACATGGCGGTGCTGGTCGAAGTCCATGATCGCGCGGAGCTGGCACGCGCGCTGAAGCTCAGGACGCCGCTGGTGGGCGTGAACAACCGCAACCTGCGCACGTTCGACGTGTCGCTGGAGACGACGCTGGGCATGCTGGCTGAAATCCCCGCCGATCGCATCGTCGTCACCGAGTCGGGGATTGCGACGAAGCAGGACGTGCAGCGCATGCGCGAAGCCGGCGTGCACACGTTCCTTGTCGGCGAGGCGTTCATGCGCGCCGACGACCCGGGCGCGGCGCTGGCCCAGCTGTTCTCGTGACCGCGCCGCATCTCGATCGCTGGGCGCCCGGCGAGTTCGGGCTCGCTCCCGGCTGGCAGCCGGTGGTCGACGAGTTCTTTGCCAGCGAGGCCGGCCGGCAGCTGTCCGCCTTCCTGCGCGAGCGCATCGAGGCAGGTGCGCTGATCTATCCGCCGCGGCCGTTGCGCGCGCTCGAGGTCACGCCGCTGGACAGCGTGCATGCCGTGATCCTCGGCCAGGATCCGTACCACGGCCCCGGTCAGGCCGAAGGCCTTGCGTTCTCGGTGCCCTCCGGCGTGAAGCCGCCGCCGTCGCTGCGCAACATCTTCAAGGAGTTGTACTGCGACGACCTCGCTGCGATTCCGCAAAGCGGCTCGTTGCTGCTGTGGGCCCAGCGCGGCGTCCTCCTGCTCAACGCGGTGCTCACGGTCGAGGACGGCCAGCCGGGCAGCCACGCCAGGAAGGGCTGGGAGGTGTTGACCGACCGCCTTCTCGCCACGGTCGCGGCACGTTGCTCGCCCTGCGCGTACCTGCTTTGGGGCGCCCACGCGCAGGCCAAGGCGCGGCTCATCGAGGAAACGGCGACAGCCCACGGGCGCGCAGCACTCGTGCTCCAGGCCAACCACCCGTCGCCCCTGTCGGCCTCGCGGCCGCCGGTGCCTTTCCTCGGGTGCGGCCACTTCCGGACGGCGCGCGAATGGCTGGGTCGCCAGGGGGTCGCGCACGTGCTTTTGCCGTAGGAGCGAGCCCCGGCTGCCAGTGGGAAACGTGCTATAGTCTGAGGTTCGCCGCGGAGGGGTGCCCGAGTGGCTAAAGGGGGCAGACTGTAAATCTGTTGGCTTACGCCTACGTTGGTTCGAATCCAACCTCCTCCACCAACCCCCAGGCAGGTTGGCCGGCGAAAGATGAGTGAATGTTGCGCGACGAGTGACTGGTGTTTTGGGGCATCAGGCGGGAGTAGTTCAATGGTAGAACCCCAGCCTTCCAAGCTGATGACGCGGGTTCGATTCCCGTCTCCCGCTCCACGAGGCGCCGCGCAAGGTTGAGCGGCAGGAATTTCGCCCTTGTGGCTCAGTGGTAGAGCACTCCCTTGGTAAGGGAGAGGTCGCGGGTCCGATTCCCGCCAAGGGCACCAGGGCTAAAGTTGATCGTTATTTCGGAGAGTCGAAAAATGGCAAAAGGCAAATTCGAGCGGACCAAGCCGCACGTGAACGTGGGCACGATTGGCCACGTGGACCATGGCAAGACGACGCTGACGGCGGCGATCACTTCGGTGCTGGCGGCCAAGTTCGGCGGAGAAGCGAAGGCCTACGACCAGATCGAT
>DATBPW010000439.1:0-4974 GCA_036561125.1 Ramlibacter sp.
GGGCGCAGCCCGCAGCACGTCGTGCCGGCGTGGGACCTGCAGACGCTCTGGGTCGCCAACAACGCCGAGGGCCACTCGGACGGCAGCCTCACGCCCATCGATCCCAGGACCGGCAAGCCCGGCAAGGCGATCGCGGTCGACGACCCGTACAACATGTACTTCACGCCGGACGGCAAGTCCGCGATCGTCGTCGCCGAAGCGAAGAAGCGCCTCGACTTCCGCGACCCGCACACGATGCAGCTGCAGTATTCGATCGAGATGCCTTTCTGCGGCGGCGTGAACCACGCCGACTTCGCGGCCGACAACAGCTATGCGATCTTCACCTGCGAATTCAACGGGACGGTCGCGAAGGTCGACCTCGCGCAGCGCAAGGTCGTGGGCTACCTCAAGCTGCAGATGCCGCGGACCCGGTTCAAGGAAGGCTCCACGCCGGACAACCCGCTCACCGAGATCTGCACCGCGCAGCGCGGCATGCCGCAGGACATCCGCATCTCCCCCGACGGCAAGCGCTTCTTCATCGCCGACATGCATGCCGACGGCGTGCACGTGATCGACGGCGACGCGTTCACGCAGGTGGGCTTCATCCCGACGGGGCTCGGTGCGCACGGCCTGTACCCGAGCCGCGACGGCACGAAGCTGTATGTCTCCAACCGCAGCACGCACGCGATCCACGGCAAGGGCAAGGGCCCGGGCAGCGTGAGCGTGATCGACTTCGCCACGGAAAAGGTCGTGCAGAACTGGCCGATCCCCGGCGGCGGCAGCCCGGACATGGGCAACGTCAGCGCGGATGGCCGGGCGCTGTGGCTGTCGGGACGCTACGACGACGAGGTCTACAAGATCGACACCACGAGCGGGCAGGTCACGAAGATCAAGGTCGGCCAGGAGCCGCACGGGCTTTCCGTTTGGCCCCAGCCGGGCCGCTACTCGCTCGGCCACACCGGCAACCTGCGCTGAGGCCGCGCGCCTTCAGAACATCGTCTGGGCGTAGCGGTTGGTGCGGCCGTCGGTGCGCGGCGCGAGCACGCGCACGTGAGGATGGCCGGTGGTGAGGACCGAATCGTCCTTGCCGCATTGCAGGCACGCGTAGGTGTGCGCGCGCGGCTCACCGCCCACCTCGGCGGCGGTGATCTCGAGCCGGGCCCCGCAGTAATCGCAGGCCTTCTCGACGCACAGCAGTTCGGGCTGCATGCGGCCCAGTATGCGCGCCGGATCGCACTTCTTCAAGTTGGCCGCTACTGCGCGGCGCGAGGCGCAGCGCGGTCAGGCCACGGGTTCGAGCGCCATCATCCCGGCTGCGGTGTTCGAGATCGGGATGTGGTAGTTGGTGTGGACCTTGCGCACGGCACCCGGCACGGCGCCGCGCGTCGCGAGCCACATCAGCAGTTCGACGCCCTGCGTGCCCGTCTGCTCCACGAGCTCGTGGATCGAGTAGCGCGTGACCCATTGCGGATCGTTCACGAGGCTGTCCATGAACTTGAGGTCGAACGCCTTGTTCATGAAGCCGGCGCGTTGGCCGTCCAGCTGGTGCGACAGCCCGCCGGTGCCGATCACGACGACGCGCTTGTCGCTGTCCCATGACTGGATCGCCTCGCCGACCGCCTGCCCCAGCGCGTAGCAGCGGCGCGCGGACGGCAGCGGGAACTGCACGGTGTTGATGCACACCGGCACCGTCGTCACCGGGCAGCCGTGCGGCCAGAACAGCTTGAGCGGCAGCGTGAACGCATGGTCCACGAGCATTTCCTGGCAGGTCGTGATGTCGAATTCGCGCGCGACCAGGTGCTCGATCACGTGCCAAGACAGGTCGGGCTGGCCCTTGAATGGCGGCAGCGTCGGGATGCCCCAACCCTCGTCGGCGTTGCGGTATTCCGGCGCGGCGCCGACCGCGAAGGTTGGCATCTTGTCGAGGAAGAAATTCAGGCCGTGGTCGTTGTAGAAGACCACCGCCACGTCGGGCTTCACGTCGCCCAGCCACTGGTGCACGGGCAGGAAGCCGTCGAAGAACGGTTTCCAGTACGGCTCCTGCTGCAGCCCCTTCGCGATCGCGCCGCCGATCGCCGGCACGTGCGAGGTGGTCAGCCCACCAACGATTCTTGCCATGTCCAGTGCTCCTCACCGAGCGGTGCCGGCTGCTCGTTCTGCCGCACCAGCTTCGCCTTGAACGCTTCCTTGCTCATGCCGGTCTGCGCCGCGCCGAGGTCCTGCACGTCCAGCCCCAGGATGCCGGCGAACTTCGCGAGGTAGTACACGTTGCCGCCGGCGGCGATCAGGGCGAGCACGTCGCGCCTGCGGATCGCCGCCTGCTGCTCCGCCGTCAAGCCGTACTTGAGCATGTAGCCGATCTCGTCGCTGCGGAACTCGGCACGGTTCGCGGCGTCGTTGAACGAGAAGCACATCTTGTTCAACGCGTAGCCCTTCATGGCTTGCGCGCCGTCGAACAGGGTCGTGCCGGGGATGGGTCGCGGGTCGGACACTTCAGGCGCTCCTTGCGGTTGCGTGCAGTGTCCCCGCGCGCGCCGCGCCGCGCCTGACGAAAGTCAAACTTCGTGAAGGGGCGGCGCCTCAGCGGCCCAGGAAGCGCGGTTTGCGCTTTTCCATGAAGGCCGTGCGGCCCTCGACGTAGTCGGCGCTGGCGAAGCAGCGGTCGACGACGCCACGGCACAAGCCCGGGTCGCGCTCCGATTCGTCCTTGAGCGCCTGCGCGACCAGCGTCTTGATCGACGCGACGGTGAGCGGCGCATTCTCCGCGATCGTCGCGGCGTAGCCACGCACGTACGCCTCCAGTTCGTCCGCCGGCACGATGCGGTTGACCAGGCCCATCGCGGCGGCTTCCTGCACGGTGAATTGCCGCGCGGTGTAGAAGATCTCGCGCGCGAACGACGGCCCGACGAGCTGCACCAGCTTGCGCACGCCCTCGAAGGCGTACCCCAGCCCCAGCTTCGCCGCCGGCACCGCGAAGCTCGACCCTTCGGCCGCGATGCGCATGTCGCAGCACAGCGCCAGCGACACGCCACCGCCCACGCACCAGCCGCGGATCATCGCGATCGTCGGCTTGTCGACGTCGTTCAGCGCCGCGGTCGAGCGCTGCGAGATCTCGTTGTAGGCGCGCGTCGTCTCCACGGTCGAGCGCTTCTCGTCGAACTCCGAGATGTCCGCGCCCGAAACGAAAGCCTTGTCGCCCGCGCCCTTGAGCACGATGACGCGGATCGCGTCGTCGGCCGCGTAGTCCGCGACGATCTCGCCCAGCGCCTCCCACATCGCCACCGACACCGCGTTGCGGCGCGCCGGGTTGTTGAACGTGATCCAGCCGATCGCGCCGTCCTTTTGCGCGATCATCTTGTCGGTCTTGAGGTTCATGCGCCGGCCCTGACGATGTTGTTGGCGATGAGGGCGGCCGTGTCGGCGTCGTCGAAGCCGAGGTCCGCCAGCACTTCGCGGGTGTGTTCGCCGAGCAGCGGCGCCGGCTTGCGGATCAGCGTGAGCTCACCGCTCGACTTGACCGGCAACCCCAGCGTCTTCATCGGCCCGATGCGCGGATGGTCGATGTCGTAGACCATCTTGCGCGCGAGCACGTGCGGGTCGGCCAGCGTCTGGTCGAACGTGTACACGGGCCCGCCCGGCACGCCCGCGTCATCGAGCTTGCCGACCCAGTGGGCCGTCTCGTGCGACGCGAACACGTCCTCGATCAGCTTCTCCAGCGCGTCGGCGTTGCGCACGCGCAGCGCCTGCGTGTCGAAGCGCGCGTCGGCGAGCCATTCCGGCCGCTCGCACACCTGCGTGGCGAAGCTGCGCCACAGCTTGTCGCTGCCCGCGCCGACGGTGACGTAGCCGTCCTTCGTGCGATAGGCCTGGTATGGCGCCGAGCGCCGGTGGCGCGTGCCCGTCGCCGCAGGCAACTCGCCGCCGCCGAAGTACGCGCCGAATTCCCAGATGCTCCACGCCAGCCCCGCTTCGAGCAGCGACGTCTCGAGATACTGCCCTTCCCCGTGGCGCAGCTTGCCGATGAACGCACCGAGGATGCCGTACAGCGTGGTCACGCCGCAGGCGATGTCGTTCATCGCGATGCCGACTTTCGCCGGCCGGCCGCCCGGGTAACCGGTCATCATCATGATCCCCGACATGCCCTGCGCGATGATGTCGAAGCCGCCCTTGCGCCCGTACGGCCCCGTCTGGCCGAAGCCGGACATCGACGCATAGATGATCCCGGGCTGCACCTGCCGCACCGCGTCGTAGTCGATGCCGAGCTTTTTCACGACGCCGGGGCGGAAATTCTCGATCACGATGTCGCTGCGCTGCGCGAGGCGCAGCACCACCTCGCGCCCGCGCGCGTCCTTCATGTCGACGCTGATGCTCTTCTTGTTGCGATTGAGCACGGCGAAGCAGTACGACTCGCCGTTCACCTTGGGCTCGAAGTTGCGCGTGCTGTCGCCCTCGGGGCTTTCGACCTTGACCACGTCGGCGCCGAGATCGCCCAGCACCATCGTGCAGTACGGTCCCGCCATGACGTTCGTGAGGTCCAGGACACGGACGCCTTCAAGCGGCAGCGGCATCTGAATACTCTTCGGTGTCGACTTCGCGGCGGGCCTGCTCGCTGTAGCGGTTGCCGTGCACGGTCTTCTCGTTGATGTGCGCCTCGAGTCGCGCGATCAGTTCCTGTGACAACGCGACATCCGCCGCGGCGAGGTCTTCGCGCAGGTGATCCACGCTCGTCGTCCCCGGGATCGGAATGATGTCGCCGCGCTTGTGCAGCAGCCAAGCGAGCGCGAGTTGCGCCGGCGTGCAACCGGCTTCGAGCGCGAGCGCCTTGTAGCCGGGCAGCAGTTCGAGGTTGCGCGCGTAGTTCGCCGGCTCGAAGCGCGGCATCGAGCGGCGGATGTCCTTCGCGTCGAACGCGGTCACGTCGTGGACCGCATCGCACAGGAAGCCGCGCGCGACCGGACTGAAAGCGACGAAAGTGATCCCCAGTTCCCTGCACGC
>DATBPW010000440.1:0-4320 GCA_036561125.1 Ramlibacter sp.
AAGCCGATCGAGCGCCTGCTGGTACGCCGCGTCGCGCGCCGATTGCCACACCGGCTGCTCGTCAGCGGCCAGGCCGCAGTCGTGCAGTTGCTTCAGGATCGTTTCGGCCGCGCCCGCCACGCAGCGCGGCGTGTCGACGTCTTCGATGCGCACGAGCCACTTCCCGCCGTGCGCACGCGCGTCGAGCCAGCTCGCGAGCGCGGCGACCAGCGATCCTGCATGCAGCGGCCCGGTGGGCGAGGGCGCGAAACGCCCGACGTACGCCGTCACCATGGATGCAGGTGGCGATGCAGCAGCGCCTGACGCGTCGCCGGGCTGCCCAGTTGCTGCAACCACCATTGCAGCGCGCGCCCCGGGTCGGGCGTCGTGCGCCACGAATAATTGAGCCGCACCAGGCGCTGGTTGCGCTGCACGGCCTTCACGACGAGCGTGCCGCGTTCGATGTGCGGCCGCGCCATCGGCTCGGGCAGGAAGCCCGCGCCCAGCGCGCGCAATTGCGCATCGAGCTTGGCGCGCATGGTCGGCACCGTGAGCACATCCTGCCCTGCGAGCAAGCCGAACGTCGCTGCCGCTCCGCGCTGCACCGAATCGGCGACGGCGATCGCGCGATGCTTCTGTCGCAGCTCGTCGCTGATCGGCTCCTTCGCATTTGCAAGCGGATGATGCGGCGCAACGACGAAGACGAATTCGACGTCGCCCAGCGGCAGCGTTTGCACACCCGCGGCGGTTCCCGGCTCCTGCACCACGCCGATCGCCAGGTCGGCTTCGCCGGCGGTCAGCGACTCCAGCGTGCCCGCCAGCGCCTCGTCACGCAGGCGCAACCGCGTGGTCGGCGTGAGGTCGAAGAATGCCTGGGCCAGCTCCATCACCGTCGAGCAGGAGATCACGGTGTCGACCGCGATGGTGAGCTGCGATTCCCATCCGGTGGCGACGCGCTTGACGCGATTGGCCACCGCATCGATCTCCTGCAGCAAGCGCGCGCCTTCGCGCAGCAACTCCGCGCCCGCATCGGTGAGCCGCGCCTGGCGCGAGCTGCGATCGAAGAGCAGGACGTCGAGCGCTTCCTCGATCTGCCGGATGCGGTACGTCACCGCGCTGGGCACGAGGCCGAGCTCGCGCGCCGCGGCTGCAAAGCTGCCGGTCTGCGCGACAGCCTGCAGCAGCGACAGCGCATCGGGGGTGAGCACGTCGCGCGGCGTGGGCATGGATGGGCTGCTGGCTTTCAGTTTTTTTGAATGATGCCATCAAAGCGTGGAATCTTTCCGACACGCAGTTCGGTCCAAGATGCAAGCATCACGAAGGAAACCGGAATGCTCACCTTGCGCAGATCCAACGAACGCGGCTTCGCCGACCACGGCTGGCTCAAGTCGTTCCACAGCTTCTCGTTCGCGGACTACCACGACCCGCAGCACATGGGCTGGGGCAACCTGCGCGTGATCAACGAGGACCGCATCGCGCCCGGCACCGGCTTCGGCACGCACGGCCATCGCGACATGGAAATCATCAGCTACGTGCTCGAAGGCAACCTGGCGCACAAGGACAGCATGGGCAACGTCAAGGGCATCCCGCCCGGCGACGTGCAGCGCATGAGCGCCGGCACGGGCGTGATGCACAGCGAGTTCAACCACGCGCCGAACGAGACGACGCACTTCCTGCAGATCTGGATCGAGCCGAACGTGCGCGGGATCGCGCCGGGCTACGAGCAGAAGACGTTCGCCGACGCCGACAAGCGCGGCAAGCTGCGCCTCGTGGCGTCACCCGACGGCGCGCAGGGCTCCGTCGTGATCCACGCCGATGCGCGCGTGTACGCGGGCCTGTTCGACGGCGCCGAAACCGCGACGCTCGCGCTCGACCCGAAGCGCCGTGCGTACGTGCATGTCGTGCGCGGCGAAGTCGATGTCAATGGAAGAAAGCTTTCCGGCGGCGACGCCGCGAAGCTTCAGGACGAATCGCAGGTCACGCTGTCGGCGGGACGCGATGCGGAAGTGCTGGTCTTCGACCTCGTGGGCCAGTGATCGGTGAAAGTGCAGTGAAGGGAGAATCCTATGTACCGCAGTTCGACAACCGACAGCACCGGTGACGTGTTGGCGCTGGTGGGGCGCATCCTCATCGCCTATTTGTTCATGCCCTCGGGCTGGGGCAAGCTGATGGGCTTTTCCGGCGTGGTCGGCTACATCGCCAAGGCCAACGTGCCCTTGCCGGAAGTCTGCGCGGCGATCGCCATCGCGGTGGAACTCGGCCTCGCGTTGCTGCTGCTGGTGGGCTGGCAGGCGCGCTGGGCGGCGCTGGGCATGGCGATCTTCACCATTGTGATCAGCCCGATTTTCCACGCATACTGGAGCAGCCCCGAAGCGGCGGTCGCAATGCAGAAACTGAACTTCGACAAGAACATGGCCATTGCCGGCGGACTGCTGGCGCTCGCCGCGTTCGGCGCGGGCCGCCTGAGCATCGATGGCCGGCGCTCGCAAGGCGTCGGGCGAATGCAAACTGCATGACGCGCGTCGCCGTCGTCTTCCACTCGGGCTACGGCCACACGCAGCGCATGGCGCGCGCGGTGGCCGAAGGCGCGCGAGGAGAGCTGCTCGCGATCGACGCGGATGGCAACCTGCCCGAGGGAGGATGGCAGATCCTCAAGGCGAGCGACGCGATCGTCTTCGGCTCGCCCACCTACATGGGCGACGTGAGCTGGCAGTTCAAGAAATTCGCCGACGCGTCGTCCAAGCCCTGGTACGCACAGGAGTGGAAGGACAAGGTCGCGGCGGGCTTCACCAACAGTGGCGGCATGAGCGGCGACAAACTCAACACGCTGTTCACGCTGTACACGCTGGCGATGCAGCACGGCATGATCTGGGTCGGGCTGGGGCTGATGCCGTCGAACCTGAAGTCGTCGAAGCGCGACGACGTGAACTACATCGTGTCGTACAGCGGCGCGATGGCGCAGTCGCCCGCCGACGGCGGCGTGGCCGACATGTCGGCCGGCGACCTCGAGACGGCGCGTTTGCTGGGCGAGCGCGTGGCGGCCGTGGCCGCACGGCTGAAGGGCTGACACGTGACCATCGAATTGACATTGACGGGCCACGAGAAGGATCTCGGCGGCGGCTTCACCGTGCGGCGCCTGCTACCGGCGGTGCAGCGGCGCAACGTGGGCCCGTTCATCTTCTTCGATCACTTCGGGCCGGTGGTCGAGACGCCGGATGCGAACCATGACGTGCGCCCCCATCCGCACATCGGCCTGGCGACGGTGACGTACCTGTTCGACGGCGCGATGATGCATCGCGACAGCCTCGGCAACGAACAGCTGATCGAGCCCGGTGCGATCAACTGGATGACGAGCGGGCGTGGCATCGTGCACTCCGAGCGCAAGCCGGATCACTTGCGCTCCAGCTCGTATGCGATCCACGGGTTGCAGTTGTGGACCGCGCTGCCGCTCGCGCACGAAGAGGACGAGCCGTCGTTCGTGCACACACCGGCGGGCGCGATCCCCGATGTGTCGCTGGCGCGCGCGCGCCTGCGCGTGATGGTCGGCTCGGCGTTCGGTGCGACGTCGCCGGTGCAGGCGCATTCGCGGACGCTGTATCTCGACGTCATGCTGGAGCCGGGCGGGTCGATCGAATTGCCGCCGCTCGCGGCCGAGATGGCGATCTATCCCGTGCAGGGCGACGTGATCGTCGATGCTGCCACGTTGCCGCCGCGCACGATGGCCGTCTTGCGCGCGGGTGAATCGACGACGGTGCACGCGCAAGGCTCGGCGCGCTTCGTCGTGGTCGGCGGCGAGCCGCTCGATGCGCCGCGGCACATGTGGTGGAACTTCGTGTCCAGCCGCAAGGAACGCATCATCGAGGCCAGCGAGGACTGGAAAGAGATGCGGATGGGGCGCGTGGCGGGGGACGATGAGTTCATCCCGTTGCCGCCGGTGGCGTTCACTCCGCCGGAGCCGCGCTCCTGAAGGGCTGGAGCGCCGCGTCCACCGCTTCGCGCGCGTCGAACACGAAGCAGTTGCCGCGAAAATGCGCGCCGCCGGTCTCCTCGAAATACTTCAGGATCCCGCCTTCGAGCTGCCACACATTCTCGAGACCCGCTTCGCGCATGTAGATGGCGGCTTTCTCGCAGCGGATGCCACCGGTGCAAAAACTGATCACCGTCTTGCCTTCGAGCTGGTGCTTGTGCGCATCGAGCGCGCCCGGGAAGTCGCTGAACTTCGCGAGCCGCCAATCGACGGCGCCTTCGAACGTGCCGTAGTCCACCTCGAACGCATTGCGCGTGTCGAGCGTGACCACCGGGCGGCCCGCGTCGTCATGGCCCTGGTCGAGCCAGCGCTTC
>DATBPW010000441.1:0-17700 GCA_036561125.1 Ramlibacter sp.
GGCCGGTGCTGTCGGCGCTGCGACTGCCGGCGGTTCGTTCGCGGACCTGCGCGGCCTCGGCCGCAGCCACACGCTGGTGCTGCTCAACGGCCGGCGCATCGTCAACCAGGCCCTCGGCGGCGCGGGCGACAGCTCGGCCCCGGACCTGAACTCGATCCCGCTCGGTGCGATCGACCGTATCGAAGTGCTGCGTGACGGCGCCTCATCGCTGTACGGCACGGACGCCATCGGCGGCGTGATCAACTTCATCACGAAGAAGGACTTCCAGGGCGGCGAGGCATCTGCCACGTACAACAGCCCGCAGCACCCGGGCGGCAAGTCCTATGACGCAAGCGTCGGCTTCGGTCACGGCGACCTCGACAAGGACAAGTGGAACGTCTTCGGTTTCATCGACTACCAGCACCAGGACGTGCTGACGACGCCGCAGCGTCCGCAATTCGCGTTCGCCACCAAGACGTCGCCGACGGGCTTCCCCGGCACGTGGTCGCAAACGAGCTCCTCCGGCGCAAGCCTGAGCGGCACGCCGGGCGCTCCCGGCTGCGCGGGCCAGTTCCAGGCACCCAGCAGCGCAACGACCTGCGCGTATTACTACTGGAACTGGGTCGACCTGGTCCCGAAGACGGATCGCCTCACCGGCATGCTCAAGGGCACGATCCAGCTTGCCGGCGACCACCAGCTCGGCCTCGAGTACACGGCGGCCCAGACCCGCACCATCACGAACATCGCCCCGGTGCCGGAAGGCGCGCTCGCGATGTTCCCGACCGAGTACGTGAACGGCGTCAACACCGGCGTCGCCAACCCCTTCTATCCGACGGGTGCCGATCCGACAGCGCCCGGCTCAATCGGCCCGGGCCAGATCCGGGTGCGGTGGCGCACGATTCCGGCCGGCCCGCGCGTGGACGACAGCCACAACTTCCAGCAGCGCTTCGTCGCTTCCCTGGAAGGGACGATCGCCGGCTGGGACTACAACACCGCCCTGACGTGGAACCACATCAAGTCGCGTGATGACCTCGACAACGGCTACGTCGACGATTCCGTCATTCGCGGGCTCGTCGCGTCCGGCCAGTTGAACCCGTTCGTCTCGCCGCTCCCGGCCGACCAGCAGGCCAAGGTTGCGGCCGGCGTGAACGCAGGGACGCTGTGGAATGCCACTGGCGAGACCGTCGCCTGGGACGCGCGGATCGGCAAGGAACTGGGCGACTGGTTCAGCGCCGGCCGCAAGGCCGCGCTGGCCGTGGGCGCGGAAATCCGCCACGAGAAGTACACCAACCTGGCGAACACCGCGTACGCGAACACCGTCGTGTCGAGCACGGGTTACGACCCGAACACCGACAACGAAGGCGCGCGCAGCATCTACGCGTTCTACGGCGAGCTGAACGTGCCGGTCACGAAGCAGTTCGAAGTGACCGCTTCGATCCGTTATGACCACTACCCGGATTTCGGCAGCACGACGAACCCGAAGCTGTCCGCCAAGTGGGCGCCGAGCGACAAGTTCGCGCTTCGCGGTGCCGTGACCACGGGCTTCCGCGCGCCGTCGCTGTATGAACTGCACTCGGCCCAGGTGTTCACCAACACGGCGAACAACTGGAACGACCCGGTGCGCTGCCCGGGCGGCACGCCGATCGCCGGCGCATCCGCATCGGACAACTGCAACGTGCAGTTCATGGCCCTCACCGGTGGCAACCCGAACCTGAAGCCCGAGAAGTCCAAGAGCGCCACGTTCGGCTTCGTGCTGCAACCGGTGCCCGAGTTCGACGCGACGGTCGACTTCTGGTGGATCAAGCTGGACAACTCGATCGGCGCGCTGGCCGACTCGACCGTGTTCGGTAACCCCGCCGCCTACGCGTCGCACATCGTTCGCGCGCCCAACGGCACGCTCGCGACCGACGGCAGCCAGTGCAACACGGTGGCCAACCCCGGTCCCGAGTGCGGCTACGTCGTGCTGCTGAACGACAACCTGGGCGGCGTGCGCACCAACGGCGTGGACATCTCCGCGGACTACCGCCTGCGCACCGGCATGGGCAACTGGCTGTTCCGCGCGAGCGAAACCTACGTCATGAAGTACCGCTACCAGACCGAGAAGAACGGGCAGTGGTTCGACAACGTGGGCATCTACTCGAACGGCAGCCCGATCTTCCGCAACCAGTGGACGATCTCGGCGAACTGGTCGATGGGCGCCTGGGCCGCCGGCATCGTCAACCACTACAAGTCGGGCTACATCGACGAGGATGGCGTGGGCAACGTCGGCGCCTACTCCACGTGGGACCTGTTCGGCTCGTGGATGCCGACCAAGCAGCTCACGCTGACGCTCGGTGTCAAGAACGTGCTCGACAGGAAGCCGCCGAGCACGGTGCAGGCCGCGACCTTCCAGGTCGGCTACGACCCGCGCTTCGCCGATCCGCTCATGCGCGCCTACTACGTGCGCGCGCAGTACAAGTTCTGATCGGAGCTGCTCCCATGAAAAAGCCGGCCTTCGGGCCGGCTTTTTTCTTGTCACGCTGCGACTGACTACTGCTTGCGGTCCTCGCGGCGTTGTTCGCGCTGCTCACGCGCGTCGCTCGCGCGCTCGCGCTGTTGCTCCGCGCGCGGCGCAGGCGCCGCAGGATGCGACGCGGCTGCAGGTGCGGCCTGCTGAGCAGGAGCAGCGGGAGCAGCGGGAGCAGGAGCATGCGGGGCCGCGGGCGCGGCCTCACGGCGTTGTTCCTGTCGCTGTTGCTGTTCCTGCTGGCGCTGCTGCTGTCGCTCCTGCGCTTGCTGCTGTCGTTCCTGCTGTTGCTGCTGCCTCTCCTGCTGTTGCTTCTGTTGCTGCTCCTGGCGCTGTTGGATGCGCTCGTCGCGCTGCTGCGCGGCCGGCGCGGCTTCCTGCGGGCGCGCGGCAGGCGTCGGCCGTGGTGCGGGCGGCGCAGGCTGTGCGGCAGGCGCAGTAGGTGCAGGACGAGATGGCGGTGTCACGGGTGCAGGAGCGGTCACCCCATGGCCCGGCGCGTTCGGCGCCGGACGCTCCCGCTGGCGCTCGTCGCCGCGCGCACGCTCGTCTGCGCGAGCGCGTTCGGCAGGCGATGAAGCCGCGGCGGGAGCTGGTGCGGGTGCGGGGCGTGCGGCAGGTGCAGGAGCCGATGCGGGTGCGGGTGCAGCCGTGTGCCCCGGTGCGGGTGCAGGCGCCGCCGCGGGCGCCGGCGCATTGCCCGCGGGCCGTTCGCCGCGTTGCTCGCGGCGCTTCTCGCGCTCGGCGCGGTTCGCTGCCGCGGCGGGCGCGGGTGCGGGCGGGGCGGCCGAGGGCTGCGCGGGTTTGACCACCTTCACAGCCGGAGCGGGCGCACCGGGTGCTGGCGCGCGCGGCGCCGGTGTCGCCGCGGGTGCGACCGGCTGGCCCGGATGTTCGCGCAGCTGCTGCAGTCTCGATTCGATCGGTGCGCGCGGCGGCGGAGGCGGTGTCTGCGCGACCACTTGCTTGCGCAGCGCCTGCTCGGGCGGGCGATGCTGCGCGGCCTGCGGCCCGAGCACGCTCCGCTTGTCGGGCGCCACGGGCGGTGCTTGCACGATCGCCTGCGGGCGAACGTTCTCGGCGCGCACGTGCACCATCTCGCGCGCGACAGGCTTCGCCTGCGCGAAGGCCTGCATCGGCATGGCGATCACGGCTCGCTGGTTCACGTAGTTGTTGGTGACGCGGTGCGTCTCGTAGACGTTCACGACCTGCGTGACGTTCACGACGGTGTTCGACACGTTCACGCGCGTGAAGTAGTCGCGGCTCGTCGCGTACGCGGGCCGGTACACCTCACGCGGGCCGAGCGGAAACCAGCCGACCACGCCGCCGCCACCACTCACCGACACCGACAGCCCGCTGCCGCCGACGAACGCGACGAGGGCAGGCGCATAGACTGGGCGCACGTTGGCCGGGCCCGGCACCCAGCACCAGCGCTGCTGCACCAAAGCCCAGCGGCCGTAGTGCGACGGTGCGAAGCCCCACGGCGCATCGTCGATCCAGGTCCAGCCCCACGGCTCGACCCACGCCCAGTGCCCGTCGCGATACGGCGCCCAGTCGCTCGCAACGCGCGCCGGGGACCACACCCAACCGTAGTCGGGCACCTGGCGCCACGTGCCGTACTCGTCGAGGTCGTCGAAGCCGATCATGTCGCGCGATACATAACGTGCGCTCACCGAGCGTTGCCAGCGGGTGTCGCGCGAGGCCGCGAAGCGCGTGAGGTCGTCGGCGGGCGCCGGCTGGTACCTGTCGTAATCGGCCAGGGCCGTGTCGTAGAAGCGCCACGTGTCCGCCGGCGCGAGGTTCATCGCGCGGCCTTCGCCGTAAAGCGTCGCGGCGCCCGCACGGACCGTCACGCCGGTGGACCCGTCCTGCGGGTCGACGTCGACGCGGTAGTTGCCCGGCTGGCGGATGACGACCGCGAGGTTCGGCGTGTCGACCTCGAGCTCCTGGTCGCGATCGAGCTGCCACACGCGAATCTCGAAGACGCCTTGCGTGAGTTCCAACTGCGCGAGGCGGTCGTCGACGGCGAGCACCGACAGGCTCGTGCCGTCGCCGGCCCGCACGCGCGTGGCGCCCAGCTCGAGCTCGGCGCGCGACGACGCGTCGACCCACAGGCGGTCGCCGTCGATCAGCGGGCGATTCACGACTGCGCGCGACCATTCTTCCTCACCGCCCGGCGAGAAGCTCACGTTGCCCGTCGCGTACGACAGGCGTGCGACGCGATACGGCGGGTCGGCGAACGCCGCACCGCTCGCGAGCAACGACACAAGTCCGAGTAGCGCGGCGGCGAACCCGCGGCGCCAGAAATGGGTTTCCATGTGCACCTCCATTGATGCTTTAACGCGCCGATGATGACTATCGACGACGCGAGCGTATTGCTCCCCGGCAAGAGATTGTGAGGACGGGAAGCTCGAGCGCAGCTGTAGGCGCCGTGCCTGAGCCGGCGTCAGGCCGGAGCTTGGGGCAGCTTCACCTGCCCGGGCAGGCGGGTGAGTTGCCACCCCGCCAGCGCGAGCACCAACGCGCCGATGCCGCCCGTGGCCAGCGCCACGCGCAGCCCGAGGTGCTCGCCGAGCCAGCCGCCGAGCAGGGCGCCGGGGATCGACGGCAGCAGGATCAACCAGCGCATCGTGGTCGTCATGCGGCCGAGCAGCGGGCCGGGCGTGAACGCTTGCCGCAGCGCGAGGAAGTTGATGAAGATGAGCACCGCGCCAAACCCGAAGCACACCAGCATGAACACGAACGACGCGACGCCCAGCGGCCCTTGCGGGGCCGCCGCAAGCTGCAGCCAGCCGAAGCCGCACACCGCGAAGCCCCACAGCAGGCTCGCCCCGACGCCGATGCGGCGGGAGATCCGGTTGCCCAGCGCGCCAGCCGCGATCGTGCCGACGCCGATGCCCACGTAGCACAGGCCGACCTGCTTCTCGTCCAGGCCGAGCTGGCGCGTCGCGAAGAGGATCTGCACCACCATCGCGGACTGCTGGCACAACTGCCACAGCCCGACCAGGCACGCCATCACGACGAGCAGCCGCACGCCGGCGACGAACTGCAGGCCCTCCTTCAACGCGTGCCAGAAACTTTCGGGAACGCCTTCGTGCGGCTTCTCGTCGATCTTCAGGCCGCGCAGGATCATCACGCTGCCCATCAGCAGCACGGCGTCGACGAGCAGCGCGAACGGCGCGCCGACGACGCGGATCAATGCACCGGCGATCCCCGGCCCTGTCACTTCGGCCAGTGAATTGCCCAGTGCGTTCTTCGCATGCGCTTCCACCAGCCGTTCGCGCGGCACGATCTGCGTGAGAACGATCTGCGACGCGGACCCGGCAGTCGTGAAGACGCAGCCGATCACGAACGACACGAAGTACAGGTAGGTGATGCTCAGCCAACCGAGCGCCCACACGAGCGGCACCGTGGCGAGCACGATGCCCACGGTGAGTTCACCCGCGACGTAGACCGGCAGCTTTTTCACGCGATCGAGCCACACGCCCGAGGGCAGCGAGAACAGCACGAAGGGTGCGAGCTCCATCGACGTGAGCTGGCCCATCTGCGTCGGCGACGCGTGCAACAGCACGGCCGCCGTGAGCGGGATCGCCAGCATCGTGATCTGCGCGCCGAAGCCGCTCGTGAGGATCGACAGCCACAGCCGCCGGTACAGCCTGTCGCGCAGCAGGTCGTTCGCGGCGAGGCGCCACGGCAAGCGGAAGCCCTTCGGGCCGGATTCGCGAGTCTCCGCGTCCATCAATACAGCCAGCAGGCCGCCCTGGATTGCGCATTCACCTCGATCAGCGGCGGCACTTCGGCCGCGCACTTGTCGAACGCGTGCGGGCAACGCGTGCGGAACACGCAACCCGTCGGGGGCGACAGCGGCGAGGGCAGGTCGCCGGACAGCATCTGGATCTGCTTGCCGCGCTCCAGGCGCGGGTCCGCGAGCGGCACCGCCGACAGCAGCGCGCGCGTGTACGGATGCTTGGGGTTCGCGTAGAGCTCGTGCTTGTCCGCCAGCTCCATCACGCGCCCGAGGTACATCACGAGGATGCGCTGGCTCACGTGCTTGACCACGGCGAGGTCGTGCGCGATGAAGATCAGCGCCAGCTCCATCTGCTGTTGCAGGTCCTTGAGCAGGTTGATGATCTGCGCCTGGATCGACACGTCCAGCGCCGACACCGGCTCGTCGCACACGATCAGCTTCGGCTCGAGGATCAGCGCGCGCGCGATGCCGATGCGCTGGCACTGGCCGCCCGAGAATTCGTGCGGGTAGCGATACAGCTGGTTGTCCATCAGGCCGACGCGGGCCATCACCTGCTTCACGCGCGCCTTCACTTCGTCGCGGGACAGGTCCGGCTTGTGCGTGCGCAGCGGCTCGCCGATGATCTGCAGCACGTTCATGCGCGGGTTCAGCGACGCGAGCGGGTCCTGGAACACCATCTGCACGCTCTTGCGCACGTGCTGCCAGTCGGAGGGTTTCGCGTCCGACATGTCCTTGCCCAGCCACACCACCGTCCCCGATGTCGCCGGGATCAAGTTGAGCAGCGCGCGCGCGAGCGTCGACTTGCCGCAGCCCGATTCGCCGACGATGCCCAGCGTCTCGCCGGGGTAGAGGTCGAGGTTGACGCCGTTGACGGCCTTGAGCGTGCGCTTCTTCGGGAACAGCCCTTCGCCGCGCACCTTGAAATGCACGTGCAGGTCGCGCACCGACAGCAAGGGTTCCGGTTTCATCACGGCATTCATGGCAGCACCGCCTCTGCATCCCTCGCAATATCCGCGACGGGGCGATGGCATGCGCGCAGCACCATCGGGTCGTTGACCGCCGGCTCGAGCGGCGGGCGCGTGCCCACGCACACGTCCATCACGAACGGGCAGCGTTCGCTGAACGGGCAGCCCGCGGGCAGGCGTGCCATGTTGGGCGGCACGCCGGGAATCGCGACGAGCTTCTCGCCTTCGTGATCGAGCTTGGGCACGGCGCCGAGCAAGCCGAGCGTGTACGGATGCGTCGGGCGATAGAAGATCGCATCCGCGTTGCCTTGCTCCATGATGCGGCCGCCATAGAGCACCATCACCTGGTCGCACAGGCCCGCCACGACGCCCAGGTCGTGCGTGATCAGGATGATCGCCGTGCCGAAGTCGCGTTGCAGCTCGCGCAGCAGCTGCATCGTCTGCGCCTGCACGGTGACGTCGAGCGCCGTCGTCGGCTCGTCGGCGATCAGCAGGTCCGGCTGGCACAGCAGCGCCATCGCGATCATGATGCGCTGGCGCATGCCGCCCGAGAACTCGTGCGGGTACATGCGGATGCGGCGCGCGGCATCGGGGATGCGCACCTGCTCCAGCGTCTGGATTGCGAGCGACAGCGCGCTCTTGCGCGTCAGGCCCTTGTGCTGCTCCAGCACCTCGGTCATTTGCCGCTCCACCGTCAGGTACGGGTTGAGCGATGTCATGGGATCCTGGAAGATCATCGCGACGCGGTTGCCGCGGATCGCATTCAGTTTCGCGGCCGGCATCGTGAGCAGGTCGTCGCCGTTGAACAGCGCCTTGCCCGACGCGCGGCCGTTCGCCGCGAGCAGGCCCATGATCGCCATCATGCTCTGGCTCTTGCCGGAGCCCGACTCGCCGACGATGCCGAAGGTCTGCCCGCGCTCGAGCGCGAACGACAGGCCGTTCACTGCGGTCACCACGCCCTCGGGCGTGTCGAACCTCACGTTGAGGTCCTGGATGTCGATGAGTTTCGTCATGGCATCAATTCAATTCAGGACGCAGAAGACGCAGAAACTTCGCAGCAGGCGCCGAACAATTCATGTGAAATCTCATTTCTGCGGTTTCTGCGGAACTTCCGCGCCTTCTGCGTCCGGCTGTTGCAGTGAACTTCATCGCTGTTTCGGGTCCAAGGCGTCGCGCAGGCCGTCGCCGATGAAGTTGAAGCAATACAGCGTGAGCGACAGCATCGCGCACGGGAACAGCAGCAGCCAAGGCGCGACTTCCATGACGCCGCTGCCGTCGTGGATCAGCACGCCCCAGCTCGTCATCGGCTCCTGGATGCCCAGGCCGAGGAACGACAGCACGGACTCGGTGAGGATCACGCCCGGCACGGTGACCGTCGTGTAGATCACGACGACGCCGAGCAAGTTGGGCACGATGTGCGAGAAGATGATGCGGTGCGTGGGCACTCCGATCGCACGCGCGGCCTCGACGAATTCGGTCGAGCGCAGCGACAGCGTCTGGCCGCGCACCACGCGCGCCATGTCCATCCACGAGAACGCCGTGATCGTGAGCACCACCAGGTAGAACTCGCGCCCGAGGATCGTCACCAGCAGGATCGCGATCAGCAGGTAGGGGATCGCATACATCATGTCGACGATGCGCATCATCAGGCCGTCGACCACGCCGCCGAGGAAACCGGCGGTCGCGCCCCACACGATGCCGACGACCACCGAGCAGATCGTCGCGAGGATGCCGACCATCAGCGAGATGCGCCCGCCGATCAGGCAACGCACCAGCAGGTCGCGGCCCGAGTCGTCGGTGCCGAAGTAGTGGTGGCCCAGCAGCGACGGCGGCAGCGTCATCGCGTTCCAGTCGGCCGTGTCGAATTCGTAGGGCAGCATCATCGGGCCGAAGATGCAGGCGAGCGTGATCAACACGAGGAACACGAGCGCGGCGACCGCGGCCTTGTTGCGCAGGAAGCGCGTGCGCGCGTCGGCCCACGGGCTGCGGCCGGCCGGCGCCTTGGCCGTGTCCGCGAGCGTGGCGACGAGCGCGTCGTCCTTCTTGGTGTAGAGAAGCATGCGTGCGCCTTCAGTAGCGGATCTTCGGGTCGAGCGCGGCGTACGCCAGGTCGACCAGCAGGTTCAGGAGCACGGCCAGCACGGTGATCAGCACGACGAGGCCGAGCACCAGCGTGTAGTCGCGATTGCCCGCGCCATTGACGATCAGCTTGCCCAGGCCCGGCAGCGAAAAGATCGTCTCGGTCACGAGTGCCGACGTGATCGACGAGATCGTGAGCGGGCCCAGCACCGAGACCACGGGCAGCAGCGCAGGCTTGAGCGCGTGGCGGAACACGACGATGCGCGTGGGCAAGCCCTTGGCGCGCGCGGTGCGGATGAAATTGCTGTGCAGCACCTCGATCATGCTGCCGCGCATCACGCGCGCGATCGTCGCGATGTTGATGAACGTGAGCAGCGCGATCGGCAGCACCATGAAGGGCCACTTGAAATCGTCCCAGCCGCCCGCGGGCAGCCATTTGAGCCACAGCGAGAACACCAGCACGAGGATCGGCCCCATCACGAACGACGGCAGCACGCTGCCCATGTTCGACACCAGCATCACGCTGTAGTCCGCCGCGCTGTTCTGGCGCAGCGCCGCGGCGATGCCGAGCAGCACGCCGAACACGAACGACAGCACGATGGACGTGCCGCCGATCGACATCGACACGGGCAGGGCGGCCGCGACGAGGTCGTTGACCGACCAGTCGGCGTAGCGGAACGACGCGCCGAGGTCGCCGTGCACCAGGTTATTGAGGTAATAGAGGTATTGCTGCCACGGCGGCACGTCCAGGTGGTACTTGGCCTGCAGGTTGGCCAGCACCGCGGCCGACACCTTTTTTTCCTGGTCGAAGGGGCCGCCCGGTGCGGCGTGCACGAGCAGGTAGCAGACCGTGATGACGGCCAGCAAAGTCGGCAGCGTCGCCAGGAGGCGACGCAAGGTATAGGACCACATGTGGACACGAGCCTCGCGGTGGCGCCTGGCGCGGGGTGCTGCGCCAGGCCCTCAATGGGCGCGCCGGTCGCGCGCTCAGTGCTTGATGATGTACAGGTCCTTGCTGCGATAACGGTCTTGCACGTTTTCCAGCGAGTACCCGCCCACGTACGATTTTACCAGCCGCGGCAGCGAGTACTGGAGCAGCGGCACGATCGGGTAATCGTCCATGATCATCTTGGCCGCCCGCGTGAACAGCTGCCGGCGCTTTTCCATGTCGACCTGGTTCGAGCCCTCGGTGATCAGCTTCTCGGCGTCGCGGTTGCAGTTGAAGTTGTTGTTCTGGTCGGAGTCGCAGCGCACCAGCGCCAGGAAGCTCGTGGCGTCGTTGTAGTCGGCCAGCCAGCCGTTGCGCGCGATCTGGAACGTGCCGTCGTGGCGCTTCTTGAGCAGCACCTTGAACTCCATCGCCTCCAGCTCGATGTTCAGGCCCAGCTTCGTCTTCCACTCCGATTGCGCGAAGATCGCCATCTTCTTGTGGTACTCGCTGGTGTTGTACGACAGCGTGAACTTCGTGCCGGGCTGCACGCCGGCTTCCTTCAGGAGCTTGCGGGCTTCCTCGACCTTCTTCGCCATCGGCCAGTTCGCCCACTCGTAGCTGCCCACGTCCTCGCCCATCGTGCCCTTGACGACCACGTCGTAGGCCGGCGCCTGCCCATCGGCGGTCACCTTCTGCGCCAGGATATCGCGGTCGAGCACCATCGTCATCGCCTTGCGCAGGCGCACGTCCTTCAGCGCCGGGTTCTGCGTCTGGAAGGAGTAGTAGCGCAGGCCGATGATCGGCTGGTTGCGGATCTCCTTCGGGTACTGCGCGTGGTACTTGTCGAACGTGCCGGGCGGCAGCTGGTTGGTCCATTCGAGCTGGCCGGACTCGTACAGCTTCACTTCCGCGTTCTCGTCCTCGATCGGCAGGTAGGTCACCTGCTGCAGCGTGACGTCCTTCGCGTCCCAGTACTGCGGGTTCTTCTCCAGCACGACCTTGCTGTTGACGGCCCACTCCTTGAGCTTGTAAGCGCCGTTGCTCACCATCTTGCCGGGCTTGGTCCAGTCCCTGCCGTATTTCTCGACGTTCTTCTGGTTGATCGCGCCGAGGTTGTTGTTGGACATCAGTGCGGGCAGGAAGGGCACCGGGCCCGCGGTCTTGACTTCCACCGTGTACTTGTCGAGCGCCTTGACGCCGACGCTGCTCGTCGGCTTCTTGCCCTGCGCGGCCTCGAGGCCGTTCTCGAGGAACACGCCATACGTCGTCGCGTAGGTCGACGCCGTCTTCGGGTCGAGGAAGCGGCGGATGCCGTAGACGAAGTCCTGCGCGGTGACGGGGTCGCCGTTGGACCACTTGGCGTTCTGGCGCAGCTTGAACACCCAGGTGGTCGGGTTCGTCTGCTTCCAGCTTTCCGCGACGCCCGGGACGATGTGGCCGGCGGCGTCGTTCGCGGTCAGCGCCTCGAACAGGTCGCGCGTGATGTTGTTCGCGCCGACCGATTCCGCCAGCGCCGGATCGAGCGTCTCGGGCTCGGAGCCGTTGTTGCGGATCAGCGTCTGCGTCGGGCTCAGCACCGTGCCGGGCGGGATGACGGCGGCTTGCGCGCCCAGCGCGAGCGCCAGCGTGGCGGCGAGGAGCGGGATCTTCTTCATTGTCGTGACTTTCTCTCTGTCGAAAACGGTCTCAGTGGGCGGGCGACTTCGCGGCGTCGACGTCGATGTAGCGCCAGAACGAATTGGTGAACGGGTGGCGCTTGTAGCCCGCCACCCAAGGTTGCCACAGGTCGGTCCCGATGCGGTGCACGCGGACCTTGTACGGCATGTACGCGATGAGGATTTTCACCGCATCGCGGATCAGGGCGTTGCGGTCGGGCCCGTCGCCCATCACGCCCTGCCGCGCGAACAGGTCGTCGAACTTCGCGTTGCTGAAGAACGCGAGGTTCTGTTCGCCGGCCTGCGCGGTGGCGCCCAGCTGCAGCACGACGCCGCTGTCGGGCTCGGCCGCAGCGAAGCCGACCTGCCACATCTGCATCGTGCCGGCGCGCGCGGCCTTCAGCTCCTCGGGCCATTTGCCGATCTTGAACACCATCTTGATGCCGATGGCGTCCATGTTCTTCTTGAGGATCTCGTCGAGCTCGCGCGAATCCGCGGTGCCGAGCGTGCTCATCTCCAGCTCGAGCGGCTTGCCGTTGGGCATGTCGCGCCAGCCGTCGCCGTCCTTGTCGGTGTAGCCGAACATGTCCAGCAGCGCGATCGCCTTGGCGCGGTCGAACACGCCCATCTCGGAGCGGAAGTTCGGGTCGAAGCTGGTGGTCTGCGGCTCCACGAGCCCCTCCGCCACGATCGCCTGCCCGCGGCGCGGCAGCCGCACTTCTTCCTGCGTGTTGTAGCCGAGCGAGATTGCACGGCGCAGCGCCACCTTGTCGGGCGTGTAGCCGCCGACCACCGGGTCCTTCATGTTGAAGTAGAACATCGAGATGTCCGCGAGCTGCACGCGCTCCATGCGGATGCCCTTCTTCTGCAGGTTGGGCGCCAGCTTGTTGTTCGGGATCGCCTGCGTCACGAAATTCGCGGGCAGGCGCTCCATCAGGTCCTGCTCGCCGGTGAGGAACGACAGCCAGCGCGGCTGTGGCTCGTCGATGACTGACACGACCACCTTGTCCACTAGCGGCAGCGTCTTGCCCCTCAGGTGGTTCGCCACTTCCTCCCCGACGGCGTCGCCCGGCGGCGGCTCGCTGTTGAACACCTCGTGGCGATAGTTCGGGTTCTTCACGAACGTCATGCGCGACGAGCGCTTCCACTCCGACAGCATGAACGGCCCCGTGCCCACCGGGTGCTCCATGATCTCGTCGCCGTACTTCTCGACCACTTCGCGCGCGACGATGCCCAGGATGCCGGGGTCGGCGATGGTCTGCACGAAGCGCGGGCGCGACACGCCCAGCTTGAACTGCACGGTGTAGCGGTCGAGCGCGCGCACGCCGTCGATCGGGGTCGCGTAGTCGAACTTGCCGCTCTTCTCGGCCTTGTCGCGCAGTTCCTCGACGCCCAGGATCTTTTCTTCCTCGAGGGCGCTGATCGAGGGGCTGCGCGTCTTCGGGTCGTAGATGCGCTTGAACGTGTAGACGACGTCGTCGGCGGTCAGCTCGCGCTTCTTGCCGCCGAACGCCGGGTCGTCGGCGAAGTACACGCCATGCTTGAGCCTGATCGTCCACGTCTTGAAGTCGGGCGAGATCTCGGGCATGGCCTCGGCCAGCACGGGCACGACCTTCGCGGGCCGCGCGAGGTAGTCGTAGTCGTACAGCGTCTCGAAGATGTTCGCCGTGATCACGCGCGAATACAGGTCCGACAGCTGGCCGGGGTCGAACCCGGTCTCGGCGATCGGGAAGGCGTAGCGGAACACCTTTTCCTGCGCGGGCGCCTGCGCGTTCGCCGAGCAGGTGAGCCCCAGCGCGAGGCCGAGCGCGCACAGCCATTGGGTCGATTTCATCGCACGTTCCTTATCTTTTTGCCTGGGTCGACGTATCGATGTCGATGTAGCGCCAGAAGTCCCGCGAGAAGGGATGGCGCTCGTAGCCGGTCACCCAAGGGTGCCACATGTCGGTGCCGATGCGGTGCACGCCGACCTTGTACGGCATGTAGGCGATGCCTATGCGCACGCACTCGCGCAGCAGCGCGTCGCGCTCCGGCCCGTCGGGCAGCAGGAGCTCCTTGCGGTACAGCTCGTCGAATTTTGCATTCTTGAAGCGCGCGAGGTTCTGCTCGCCGGCCGACGGGCCGTACATCTGCTGCAGCACCACGCCGCTGTCGGGCGACGTCGCGGACAGGCCGAAACTCCACATCTGCAGCTTGCCGGCGCGCCCGCCCTTGAGCTGTTCCTGCCACTGGCCGATGCGAAACAGCATCTTGATGCCGACGGCGTCGAGGTTCTTCTTGAGGATCTCGTCGCGCTCGCGGTAATCGGCCGCGCCCAGCGTATCGAACGTGATCACGAGCGGCTTGCCGTCGGGCATGTCGCGCCAGCCGTCGCCGTCCTTGTCGGTGTAGCCGTACATGTCCAGCAGCGCCATCGCGCGGGCGCGGTCGAACGTGCCCATCTCGGACCGGAAGTTCGGGTCGTAGTCCGTCGTGCCCGGCATGAGGAAGCCTTGCGCGGGGATCGCCTGGCCGCGGCGCGACAGTCGGATCTCCTCGTCGGTGTTGAGCGCGAGCCCGAAGGCCCTGCGCAGCGCGACCTTCGCGGGCGTGTAGCCGCCGACCACCGGGTCGTCCATGTTGAAGTAGTACATGGTGACGTCCGACAGCGGCACGCGCGCCATGCGGATGCCCTTCTTCTGCAGGTTCGGCGCGAGCTTGTTGTTCGGGATCGCCACCGGCGCGAAGTTGGCCGGCAAGCCCTGCATCAGGTCGTGCTCGTTGTTCAGGAAAGCGAGCCAGCGCGGCTGCGGCTCGTCGATGATCGAGACCACCACCTTGTCCACCAGCGGCAGGCGCTTGCCCTTCAGGTGCCGTGCGATCTCCTCGGCCAGCTTGTCCCCGGGCGGCGCCGTCTCGTCGAAGACCTCGCCGCGCCAGTTCGGGTTGCGCACGAACGTGATCTGCGACGCGCGCCGCCACTCGGACAGCATGAACGCGCCGGTGCCCACCGGGTGTTCCATGATCTGGTCGCCGTACTTCTCGACGACCTCGCGCGCGACGATGCCCAGGATGCCGGGGTCCGCGAGCGTGTGGATGAAGCGCGGGCGCGGCTCGGCGAGCTTGAACTGCACCGTGTAGCGGTCGAGCGCCCGCAGGCCTTCGACGTCGGTGTCGTAATCGAACTTGCCGCTCTCGGCGCCCGCGTTCAATTCGTCCAGCCCGATGATCTTTTCTTCCTGCAGCGCCGAGAGCTCCGGGCTCTTGAGCTTCGGGTCGAACACGCGCTTGTACGTGTAGACCACGTCCTGCGCCGTCAACTCGCGCTTCTTCCCGCCGAACGCCGGGTCGGGCGCGAAGTACACGCCGCGCTTCAGCTTGATCGTGTACGTGCGGAAGTCGGGCGAGACCTGCGGCATGCCGTCGGCCAGCACGGGCTCGACCTCGATCGGGCGCGCCAGGTACTTGTACCCGTACAGCGACTCGAAGATGTTGCTCGTGACGATGCGCGAGTACAGGTCGGTCAACTGCGGCGGGTCGAAGCCGGTCTCCGCGGAATTGAAGGCGTAACGAAATACCTTTTCCGCGGTTGCCGGCTGTGCGACGATGGGCGAGGTCGTGCCCATGGCCATGACTGCGAGGCACAGGCTTGTGGCCCATGCCTTCAGGCTCGTCTTCATTCTTGCAAACACCTATAGGGGGATCGCGAACCCGCAAGCATAATGCGCGCCCAGACGGCTGCCACTAGCGGCTTCCCCTAAAGTAGCGTCCTGCGCACCCGCAGGCACGCGAGGTAACCGGATGCTCTCCTATCTTCTCCGGCGGATCCTTCAGATGATCCCCACCCTGGCAGGGGTCGTCCTGCTGGTCTTCTTCCTGTTCAAGTACTTCGGGGGCGACCCGGCCGAAATCCTCGGCGGCCTGCAGGCTTCCGCCAAGCAGATCGAGTCCATCCGCAACCAGCTCGGCCTGAACAAGCCGGTGCTCGAGCAGCTGTGGATCTTCGTCCAGCAGGTCGTCACCTTCGACTGGGGCCGCAGCTGGGCGACCAACGAAGCCGTGAACCACATCTTCGTCACGCGCCTGCCCGCCACGCTGACGGTGATGATCCCGATCCTGATCCTCAACGTCGTGCTCGGCGTCGTCGCGGGCATGGCGGTCGCGTACGTGCGCGGCAGCCTGACGGACCGTGCCGTGATGATCGTCTCCACCGTCGCGCTGTCGATCAGCTTCCTGGTGTACGTGATCGTCGGCCAGTACTTCTTCGCGTTCCGCCTCGGCTGGTTCCCGGTGCAGGGCTGGACCAACAGCACGCTCACGAACCTGGCGGTGTATGCACCGCTGCCCGTGATGCTCGCCGTACTCGTGAGCCTCGCGCCCGACACGCGCCTGTACCGCAGCTTCTTCCTCGACGAGATCGGCCAGGACTACGTGCGCACCGCGCGCGCGAAGGGCGTGCCCGAGAAGACCATCCTGTTCCGCCACGTGCTGCGCAACGCGATGATCCCCATCCTCACCAACGTCGGCACCGCGCTGCCCGGCATCTTCATCGGCTCGTTCCTGATCGAGGTGTTCTTCTCGATCCCGGGCCTCGGCCGCGAGGTGTACCAGGCGGTTGGCCGCAGCGACTATCCCGTCATCCAGGCGGTGACGGTGTACCTCGCTGTCCTCACGATGGTGATCAACCTGATCACGGACATGATGTACAAGTGGGTCGACCCGCGGGTGGTGCTCAAATGAGCGCGGTGACCGAAACCATCGTCGCGGAAGCGGCTGTCGCGGCCGCGCCTCCCGTCGCCGAAATCCCGAAGTCGCCCAGCGTCTGGGCCGAGGCCTGGACGCGCCTGAAGCGCGATCGCGTCGGCATGGTGTCGATGTGGGTCGTCGCGGTGTTCATGGTGATGGTGCTGCTCGCGCAGTTCGGCGTGATCGCATCGTCGTGGCAGCTCGAGGTCGGGCTGCCCTTCGCACCGCCGACCTTCATGGGCCCGGACGCCGCGCAGCAGCAACAGGCCAAGCAGGACAACCTGCCGCTGGTCGACCTGTCGGACGTCGACCCGCTCGCCCCACGCTATGCCGAATGGAACAAGCGCGCCAGCGAGATCAAGACCGAATCGCGCCCGCTCGCATCGACGCTGCCCTTCGGCGGCGACCGCATCGGCCGCGACGTGCTCTCGAAGGCGATCAAGGGCGCGCAGGTGTCGATCCTCGTGGGCATCGCGGCGGCACTGCTCGCCACGTTCATCGGCACCGTGCTCGGTGCGATCGGCGGCTACTTCGGCGGCAAGTTCGGCGACTTCCTCGAGTGGGTCTACAACGTCTTCACATCGGTGCCGTACATCCTGCTGATCTTCGCGCTCGCGGCGGTGTTCAAGTCGGGGCCGCTCGGCAAGGTGTTCGGCCAGAGCATCATGCCGGTGGTGATCATCCTGGGCGCCGTCGGCTGGACCGGCATCTACCGCCTGATCCGCGCCGAGTACATGAAGCACCGCAACCGCGAATACGTGAAGGCCGCCGAGGCGATCGGCGCCGGCCACCTCTCACGCATGTTCGGCCACATCCTGCCGAACGTGAGCCACGTGGTGCTCGTGAACCTGAGCCTGTACGTCGTGGGGTTCATCAAGGCCGAAGTGATCCTGTCGTTCCTCGGCCTGGGCGTGCCGATCGACATGGTCAGCTGGGGCACGATGCTCGCCGAGGCGCAGACCGAGCTGGTGCTCGGCAAGTGGTGGCAACTCGTCGCCGCCACCGCCTTCATGGCCACTTTCGTCACCGCTTTCGCGCTGCTCACCGATGCCCTGCGCGACGCGATGGACCCGAAGCTTCGCTGAAGTTCACTGCAACAGCCGGACGCAGAA
>DATBPW010000442.1:0-6684 GCA_036561125.1 Ramlibacter sp.
CTACGGCGTGCTGCACGATGTGGCGCGCAAGGTGCTGCAGCGCGAGCCGATCGACCTGTCGATGGGTTACGCCAACGTGATCTGGCAAGGCGACGCCAACGACTGGACGCTGCGTTCGCTCGCGCATTGCACCGCGCCCACATCGCCCTTGAACCTGAGCGGCCCGAAGATTCGCATCCGCGACGTCGCCAGGTCGCTCGGCGACAGGCTGGGCACGGAGCCGATCCTCACCGGGACGGAATCGCCCACCGCGTGGCTGATCGATTCGAGCGAAGCCAATCGCCTGTTCGGCCCACCGAGCGTCGAATTGGGCAAGATGCTCGACTGGACGGCCGATTGGGTGCAGCGCGGCGGCAAGAGCCTGGGCAAGCCCACCCATTACGAGGCGCGCGACGGAAAATATTGACCACCATGCATTGGAGTTCGATACCCAACGACAGCCTCGCGGTGTTGCGCCGCGGGTCGGCCATTCCCGCGCACCTGCTGGCGCTGACCGCCGAGCGCAAGCTGGATGAGAAGCGCCAGCGCGCGATGACGCGCTACTACCTCGATGCCGGCGCGGGCGGCGTGGCCGTCGGCGTGCACTCGACGCAGTTCGCGATCCGCGACGTCGGGCTGTACGAGCCCGTGCTGCAGCTCGCGATGCAGACGGCGCGCGACTGGACGCCGATCGGCGGCAAGCGGCCGCTGTTCATGGTGGCCGGGCTCGCGGGCCGCACCGAGCAGGCCGTGCGCGAAGCACGCATCGCGCAGCAGCTCGGCTATCACGCGGGGCTTTTGAGCCTCGCCGCGATGAAGGGCTCGAGCGACGATGAGCTCATCGCGCATTGCCGCGCGATCGCGCAAGTGATCCCTCTGGTGGGCTTCTATTTGCAGCCCGCGGTCGGCGGCATTGCCCTGCCTGCGGCGTTCTGGCGGCGCTTCGCCGAGATCGAGAACGTCATCGCGATCAAGATGGCGCCGTTCAACCGCTACCGCACGCTCGACGTCATCAAGGGCGTGGTCAACGCACGCGCCGAAGGGCGCGTCACGCTCTACACCGGCAACGACGACCACATCGTGCTGGACCTGGCGGTGCCGTTCACGTTCATGCGGGACGGCCAGCCGGTGACGGTGCGCATCAAGGGCGGCCTGCTCGGGCACTGGAGCGTGTGGACCCGGCGCGCGGTGGAACTTCTCGACCGCATCCACGCCGCGGTGGAAGCCGGCAACGTGACCGCCGAACTGCTCGCGCTCGATTCGCAAGTGACCGACTGCAATGGCGCGCTGTTCGACGTCGCGCACGACTTCCACGGCTGCATCGCGGGCTGCCACGAGGTGCTGCGCCGGCAGGGCTTGCTGCAGGGCATCTGGTGCCTCGACCCGGTCGAAGCACTGAGCCCGGGCCAGGCCGCGGAACTGAGCCGCGTGCAGCGTGACTACCCGCATCTCATCGACGATGATTTCGTGGCGGCCCACCGCGAGCGCTGGCTGGCGGATTGACGGTCCAGCGCAAAATGGCACAATTAACCGTTTGGTGAATTACTCAGGAGACACCGTGAAGAAACGCCAGTTCATCCAGCTCGCCGGCGCGGCGCTCGCCACCCTGGCCGTCGCCTCGCCCGCCTTCGCGCAGTGGAAGCCCACGCGCCCCATCAACCTCATCGTGCCGTGGGCCGCCGGCGGCTCGACCGACCAGGTCACGCGCGTTGCAGCCGCGGAAATGGAGAAGGCGCTGGGCCAGACGATCGTGATCGTCAACCAGCCCGGCGCGTCCGGCGCGATCGGCACGAAGAGCGCGCTCGACGCGCCGAAGGACGGCTACACGTGGACGGCCGGCGCGGCGCAGGATCTCGGCGCCTACCAGGCGCTCGGCACGCTGAACGCGAGCATCAAGGACTGGCACCTGTTCCTGTCGGTCGCCAACATCCAGGTGATCGGCGTGAACCCGCAACGTCCGTGGCAGAACGCCAGGCAGTTCATCGACGACATGAAGGCGCACCCCGGCCAGGTCAAGATCGCGACCGCGGGCGTGACCTCCGCGGGCCACAACGCGATGGACTTCATCGTGAAAGCGACCGGCGTGCAATACAAGGAAGTCTCCTATGACGGCGGCAACCCGGCGGTCGTCGCCACGGTTTCCGGCGAAGCCGACGCCACCACGCAACTGGCCGTGGAGCAGGCCGACATGATCCGCGGCAAGCGCCTGCGCCCACTGGCCACAGTGAGCGACAAGCCCGTGGAGCTCGAGGGCTACGGCAAGATCCCGCCGCTGTCGGACACCCTTCCCGGGTTCACCGCGCCGGCCAACTACTTCGGCATCTTCATCCCGAACGGCGTGCCCGATGACGTGGTGAAGACAGTCGAACACATCTGGTCCACGACCATCGCACACAGCGAAGCGATGAAGAAATACGCCACCAGCCGCGGCGCGCTGTTCAACCCGCTGTACGGCGACGCTGCGCAGAAGGCCGTCTTCCCCGCGGTGCAGGCGAACGCCTGGAACCTCCAGGCCGCCGGCAAGACCAAGGTGTCGCCGGACACCGTGGGCATCCCGAAGCCCTGATCCCGCCCGATGGCCGACATCACCGACGCACAGCAGCACCTCGAGGCCGAGACCGAAGACATCACGCCGCGCTCCGACTTCTGGCAGGGCGTGGGCTGGGTCGTCTTCGGCGTCGCGGTGCTCGTCGCGTCGCTCACGATGGACCGGCTCGAGTCGCAGCACATCAACCCGTACACCGTGCCGGGGCTGCTGCCCGGCGTCCTCGGGATGGCGATGATCCTGCTCGGCACGGTGCTCGCGGTGCGCAGCTGGCGCCGGGGCGCTTTCGAGCTGCCGCGTGAACCCTTCACCGCGCACCAGCGCGAAGTGCGCAAGCGCGTGTGGGTGGTGATCGCGCTGTGCGCGGTCTATTCGGTCGGTTTGATCGGCCAGGGCCTGGTCTTCTGGCTCGGCTCCGCGATCTTCATCACCGGCGCGATCCTGGTCCTGCAGCGCATGGACCACGACCCGGCGAAGCGCCGCCTCACGCCGAAGGTGTGGGTGCAGGCCGTCGTCATCGGCGTGCTCGCCTCCGTGATCACGCAGCTCGTGTTCCAGGACATCTTCCTCGTCCGCCTGCCTTAAGTTGTTGCCGCCCATGCTCCAGGGACTCCAAGACCTCGGCGCCGCCTACCTGAGCTTCATGCACCCGATGACCCTGGTGTACGGGCTGGGCGGCGCGTTCGTGGGCATCGTCATGGGCATCCTGCCCGGCCTGTCGGCGACGCTCGCGATCGCGCTGCTCACGACGCTGACGATCAAGCTCGAAGCCAACCAGGCGATCCTCGTGCTGATCTGCTCGTATGTCGGCGCGCTGTACGGCGGCTCGCGCACGGCGATCCTGCTGAACATCCCCGGCACCGCGGCGAACGCGGCGTCGTGCGCCGACGGTTATGCGCTGGCCAGGCAAGGGCAAGCCGGCCGCGCGATCGGGATCGCGACGTCGGGCGCGTTCGTCTCCACGCTGATCGGCGTGTTGTGCCTCGCGCTGTTCACGCCGATGCTGGCGGAGGTGGCGCTGTCGTTCGGCGCGTACGAATTCTTCTGGCTTGCGCTGTTCGGCGTGACGCTCTCCGGCTCCATCGTCGGCGGCGACGCGCTCAAGGGCTGGCTGATGGGCCTGCTGGGCCTGTTCATCGCGCAGGTCGGGCAGGAGAGCCTGTATGCGTACAACCGCTTCACCTTCGGCTGGGACGAACTCGCGGGTGGCATCGCGCTGATTCCCGCGCTGGTCGGCGCATTCGGCCTGGCCGAAGTGCTCACGACGCTGTCCGATCCCATCGATCGCAAGATCATGGACCTGAAGGATTCCGTGCTGCCGCGCTGGCGCGAGATCATGCAGTACAAGTGGACCGTGCTGCGCTCCGGCGTGATCGGCGTGCTCACCGGCCTGCTGCCCGGCGTGGGCGAAGACGCGGGCGCGTGGATGTCGTACGCCGCCGCCAAGGCCTTGAGCAAGGAGCGCGACAAGTTCGGCAAGGGCTCGATCGACGGGCTGATGGCCGCGGAAACCGGCGACATGTCGTCGGTGCCGGGCCACATCATCCCGTGCCTCGCGCTCGGCATCCCCGGCTCGGCGCCGTCGGCGGTGCTGATGGCCGCGATGATCATCCACGGCGTGCAGCCCGGCCCGATGCTGCCCATCACCAACCCGACGTTCATCTACCACGTGGTGGCGATGACGACGCTCGCGTCCATCACCATCCTGCTGTTCGGGCTGTTCGGCGTGCGTCCGCTGCTGCAGGTGCTGAAGGTCCGCCGCAACATCCTGATGCCGATCGTGTACCTGCTGTGCGTGGTGGGCGCGTTCGCCACCGCGTCGCGCATGTTCGACGTGTACGCGATGATGGCGATCGGCGTGGGCGCCTTCTTCCTGCGCCGGCGCGGCTACGAGATGGCGCCGCTGGTGCTCGGCCTGGTGCTCGGGCCGCTGCTGGACAAGAGCCTGCGCCGCGGCCTCGTGCTGTCGGACGGCAACTTCGGCGCGTTCTTCACGCGGCCGATTGCATTGGCGTTCGCCATCGTCACGATCTTCACCATCCTCCTGTATGTCCCGCCGTTCAAGCGCGGCGTCGTGCGCGTGCGCGACGCGGTGACCGGCGGGGTTCGCGCACTCTTCGTGAGGCGCGCCAGTTGAATGAAGTTCGCCCTGTGCAATGAAGTGCTGCAGCCGCTCGGGTTCGAGCAGCAGTGCGCCTTCGCCGCGAAGCTGGGCTACGACGGCCTCGAGGTCGCGCCGTTCACGCTGGCCGGCAACCCGATGGACATCACGGACACGCAGGCGCTCGCGTTCCGCCGCATCGCCGAAGATGCCGGCCTGAAGATCTGCGGGCTGCACTGGCTGCTCGTCGCGCCGGCGGGCCTGTCGATCTCCAGTGAGGACCAGGCGCTGCGCATGCGCACGCTCGGCGTGATGATCCGCCTGGTGGAGCTGTGCACGCTGCTGGGCGGGCGCTACCTCGTGCACGGCTCGCCGAAGCAGCGCTCGACGCCCGGGGGATCGACGAAGGAGCAGGCGCTCGCGCGCGTGACCGACATCTTCGCGCGCATCGCGCCCGTCGCGCAGCAGCATGGCGTGACCTATTGCATCGAGCCGTTGTCGACGCGCGAGACCGACGTGATCAACACCGTGGCCGAGGCCGCGGCGATCGTCGACGAGGTGAATTCGCCCGCGCTGAAGACCATGATCGACTGCAGTGCCGCAGGCCCGATGGAACAGGAAACCATTCCCGTGCTGATCGAACGATGGATGCCCAGCGGCCATGTCGCGCACGTGCAGGTCAACGACCCGAACCGGCGCGCACCGGGGCAAGGCGACATGCGTTTCGGCCCCATCCTCGAAGCGATCGAGCGCATGCGGCGGCAAGGGCGCTACGACGGCATCGTCGCCGTCGAGCCGTTCGACTACGTGCCCGACGGACCCGGCTGCGCCGCCTGGTCGATCGGCTACCTCAAGGGAATCCGCGAAGGGGTGAGGGAATGACGGGTGCGCCACAGTTGCGGGTCCGCGAGATCGAGTTGTACGAGCGGCCCGTGAACCTGCGGCTGCCCTTCCGCTTCGGCGTGGTGACGCTGCGCCATTGCCCGCAAGCCTTCGTGCGCGCGCGCATCGAGACGGCGGACGGCAAGAGCGCGTGGGGCGCGGCTGCCGAGATGATGGCGCCCAAGTGGTTCGACAAGGACCTCGCGCTGACCAACGAACAGAATTTCGAGCAGCTGCGCGAAGTGTTGCGCCTCGCGCGCTCGGCCTACCTGTCCGATTCGAGCCTGGCATCGGCCTTCGGCCATTTCGCGCGCCACTACGACGAGCACCTCCAGCACGCGGCCGCGCGCGGCTTCAACCCGCTGCTGGCCAACTACGGCCCGGCGCTGGTCGATCGCGCGGTGCTCGACGCGTTGCTGCGCCTGCGGAACATGTCGTTCTACGACGCGATGCGCGCGAACGTGCCGGGCATCGGCGATGCATGCGACGCTTTCGCCGGGATCGACTTCGGTGCATTCCTCTCCTCGCTGCAGCCCGCCGCGTCGATCGAAGCGCGCCACACCGTCGGCATGCTCGATGCGATCACGGCCGCGGACGTGAAGGAACGCGTCGGCGACGGCCTGCCCGAGACGCTCGAGGAGGTGATCGCCGCGTGGGGCCATCGCTATTTCAAGCTGAAGGTGGGCGGCAACCTGCCCGCCGACGTGGCGCGGCTGGAGATGATCGCGGCCGTGCTCGACGAGCTGCCGCACCCGTACTTCGTCTCGCTCGACGGCAACGAGCAGTACGCCAGCGCGGGCGGCGTCGTGGAACTGACCGACGCGATCCGCTCGCGCGCGACGCTGCACCGGCTGTGGCACTCGATCCTGTTCATCGAGCAGCCGGTCGCGCGCAAGATGGCGCTCGAGGTGGACCTGCGCAATGCGGACCTGGGCAAGCCCGTCATCATCGACGAGAGCGACGGCGAGCTGGACACGTTCGTGCAGGCGCGCGCGCGCGGTTACGCCGGCGTGTCGTCGAAAACCTGCAAGGGCTTCTACAAGAGCGTGCTCAACGCGGCGCGCTGCAAGGCGTGGGGGCCGGAGTACTTCATGTCGGCCGAGGACCTGACCACGCAGGCGGGCCTGTCGGTGCAGCAGGACCTCGCGCTGGTGAACCTGCTGGGCATCGCGCACGT
>DATBPW010000443.1:0-6265 GCA_036561125.1 Ramlibacter sp.
CCCGGTGTGCGCCCCGAAAAGCTCGTGTCGGCCCACATCGAAGGCGACAACGGCGAAGGCGTGCGCGGCAGCAAGGCGTTCCTGGACCTTGCGCTGGACCCGCAGATCGTCGAGCTCGTCTCGGGCGTGATCGGCGACGACATCATCCTGTGGGGTTGCCACGTGTTCTGCAAGCCGGCGGAAGGCGGCTACGAGACGCCGTGGCACCAGGACGGGCACTACTGGCCGATCCGGCCGCTGGCCACCTGCACGGTGTGGGTCGCGCTCGAAGCGTCGGACCAGGGCAACGGCTGCCTGCGCGTGATCCCCGGCTCGCACCGCGAGCGCAAGCTGCACGACCACCTGCACGAAGACCGCACGGACCTCACGCTGCAGCAGCGCCTGGCGCCGGGCACGTTCGACGAACGCACGGCCGTGGACATCGAGCTGCAGCCCGGCGAAATGTCGCTGCACGATGTATTCATGATCCACGGCGCACGGCCGAACACGTCGAGCCGCAGGCGCACCGGCGTTGCGCTGCGCTACATGCCGTCGACGTCGGTGTTCGATCGCACGCTCAAGCCCGTGGACGGCAAGAGCGGCGTGGCCGTGGACTTCGCGCGCCGCCCGCTGTGGCTGGTGCGCGGCGTGGACCGCAGCGGCAGCAACGACTTCGCCACCGGCCACCGCTGACCGCGGCCAGCTGCGCCCTACTCCGCCCCGACCTCGCGCAGGTCGTATTCGCGCAGCATCACGGGCTCGAGCGAGCCTTGCGCCACGCGCCGGCGCACGGCCGCTTCGATGTCGGCCTGGTTTTCGCGGAAGGTGTCCAGCGGGTCTTCGTCGCGGGCGTTGGGGTGGTAGCGATGGTGCAGCGCCATGCGGCCCACGCTGGCGCCCATCACGCGGCCGCCCACGTCCACCCAGAAGCGCACGGTCTCGGACGCTTCGTGGAAGAACGGCGCGTCGTCGTCGGGCATGGCTAGCGCAGGCCGAGCGCGCGCAGCACGGCCTGGCGATCCGGCCCGCGCACCTTGATGGCGTTGAGCACCTGCACGCGGCTGCGCCCGCTCTCGCGCATCAGCGAATAGATCTCCTGCTCGCGCTGCGCCTGGTTCTGGAATTCGAGGTCGGTCTGCTCTTGGGACTTGGCTGGATTGTTCATTCGGAACCTCGTAGTGGATGGCCGAGTGTGACAGGTGTTCGATCGACCGGCCCCGGCGGCTCGACTGCAGAGCACCACCGCAAGCTCGGCCTTCCTACAATGCGCGGATGCTCCTTGCCCCCATGCTGGCTCGCCTGGCCGCCGCGACGACCGTCGAGGACACGTTGCGCGTGGGCCTGCGCGACCTCGTGGCGCTGCACGGCGCGGAGATGGGCGACGCGCAGATGATGGACGCGCAGGGCCGCCTGGTGATGGTCGAGGCGTGGAACCTGTCGCTTGCGTTCCTGGAACAGTTCGCGAGCCTCGACCCAGCCGGGGGGTCCGTCTGCGCGCGGGCGTTGCGATCGGGCGAGCCGCTCTTCATCGCCAACGTCGCCGACGACGCGGACTTCGCGCCGTTCGCGGCGTTCGCGGCGTCGGTGCCGTTCAAGGCCGTGCTGTCTTGCCCGCTGGTCACGACGGGCGATGAAGTGGTCGGCGTGATCTCGGTGCTGTCGGCCAACGACTTCCGCCCCACCGGCCTGGAGATGCTGTCCGCGAAGACCTATGCGAGCAAGCTGGCCGACGCGATCGCCGCGCGTGTGCCCGATCGCGCAGAGTTCGCGCAGCGCAGGGCCGTCGAATTGCGGCGCGCGGCGTCCGCGCTCGCCGAGTAGGCGAACCCCGCCCGCGCCGCCGGCACGTGGTGCGGCACCTCGACGCTCACCACTTGTTCCGCAACTGGCGCAGCCGCGTGAACACGGTCTTCGCATCGGGCTGCTGCGGCAGGTCCGGGAAATCCTCGCGCAGGCGTGCCGCCACGCCGGGGCTTTGCAGGCGCATGAACGTGTTGATGCGCTTCTCGTCGGCCAGCGTGGTGACGATGGACGTGGCCGGGTCGTGCCCTTCCACCTTGGGCAGCATCGCCTTCGCGGCCGCGTTGTCCGGCTCGCGATCGAGCGTGAAGCGCAGGTTGTTCTCGATGTAGTCGTGCCCCGGATAGACGCGCGTGTTGTCCGGCAGCTTGGCAAGCTGGTTGACGAACGTGTCGAACAGGTCGTCGACGTTGCCGCCGTTGTGCACGTTGCCGGCGCCGGCGTTGAACAGCGTGTCGCCCGAGAACAGCGCGGGCTCGTCGGTGTGCGAGCGCAGGCAGATGTGGCACATCGTGTGGCCCGGCGTATCCATGCATTCGAGCTCGACGCGCTTGCCCACCTTGATCACGTCGCCCGCCTTCACGCCGCGGTCCACACCGGGGATCTTCCCGGCCGCGTTGTGGTGCGCGATCACCTTTGCGCCCGTGGCGGCAACCACTGCCGCGTTGCCGCCGATGTGGTCGTGGTGTTCGTGCGTGTTGAGGATCTGCGTGATCTGCCAGCCCTTCACGCGCGCCGTGGCCAGCGTCTTTTCGCTGTCGAGCGGGTCGATGGCCAGCGCCTCGCCCGTGTCGGGGCACGCGACGAGGTAGTTGAAGTTGCGGTACGAGTTGCCGGTCCAGATGCGTTCGATGATCATGACGTGAGATGCGGCTGCAGTGCGTTTTCGAGATCCTCGACCGATACGGGCTTGACCAGGTGGCCGGTGAAGCGGGCTTGCGACGTCTTGCGCCTGTCTTCGCTCCGGCCGTAGCCCGACACCGCGAACACGGGCATGTTCGAATGCGCGGGCATGGCTCTCAACGCTTCGGCCAGCTCGTAGCCGTTCATGCCCGGCAGCCCGAGATCGAGGAAGGCCGCGTCCCACGCCTCGTGCGCGGCCACGCGCAAGGCCGACGCCGCGTCGTATGCCGTGGTGACGTGATGACCGCGAAGCCGCAACAGCTCGGCCATCGATTCCGCGACGTCCTGGTTGTCGTCGACGATCAGCATGCGCCTGCCCGCGCCGGCAGGCTGCGCAGCCGGAGCGATGCCGGTGGTGTTGGGTGCTTCGCCGGTGGCGCGCGGCAAGCGGATGACGAACTCCGATCCGTGGCCGCGGCCTTCGCTGTGAGCCGACACGTTGCCGCCATGAAGCATGACCAGGTTGCGCACGATGGCAAGGCCGAGCCCCAGGCCGCCGTGGCCGCGGTCGAATGTCATGCGGCCCTGGTAGAACATGTCGAAGATACGCGGCAGCATCTCGGGGTCGATGCCTTCCCCGCGGTCGATCACGCGGACGAGCACTTCGTCGCCTTCCATGCGCGCAGTCACGCGGATGGTGCCGCCTTCGGGCATGAACTTGGCCGCGTTGGTCAGCAGGTTGGTGATGACCTGCGACAGCCTCTTCTCGTCACCGTCGACAAGAAGACCGGTGGCAGGCGCATCGACCTCGATCAAATGCCCGCGCTTTTCGATGAGCGGCTCCGCCTGCTCCACGGCGGCGGTGATGACGTCCGCCATTTCGAGCCGGCGGCGCCGCAGTTCGATCTTGCCCTGCGTGATGCGCGCGATGTCGAGGAGGTCGTCGACCAGGCCCATCAGGTGGGACACCTGCCGCTCGATGATTTCCCGCTCGCGCAGCATCTGGTCGCCGTGGCGCAGCCGCATGATCTGCAGGGCCGTGACGATGGGTGCCAGCGGGTTGCGCAGCTCGTGGCCCAGCATCGCCAGGAATTCGTCCTTCGCGAAGCTCGCGACTTCGGCCGCATGCTTGGCGCGCGCAAGCTCGGTCACTTCGTACACGACGACGAGCAACGCTTCCGTCGCACCGTCGTCGTCGACGATCGGCTGGTACACGAACGAAAACCACCCGTCCTCCGAGCGGCCGTGGCGGTTCACGCGGATGTGGCGCGAATGCGCAACGAAAGGCTCCTGCGTGCGCCACACCTGCTCGAGCAGCTCGAAGATGCCCTGGCCTTCTAGCTCCGGCAACGCTTCGCGCACCGTGCGCCCGACGAGCTGCTCCCGCGCGACCAGTTCGCAGTACGGCGGGTTCGCCAGCGCGTAGGTGAATTCCGGGCCTTGCAGCAGTGCGATGGCCACCGGCGCCTGCGCGAACAGGCGCTGCAGGCGTTCGCCGGCTTCCTTCATCTGGCGCCGGGCCTGCGCCCGCATCAACTGGTTTTCCACCCGCGCATACAAGTCGCGTGTGGTGAATGGCTTGACGAGGTAGTCCTCGGCGCCCGCACGCAGGCCGTCCAGCCGCGCGTCCTCGCCCGCGCGCGCGGACAGCAGCACCACCGGCAGCGACGCAGTCGCCGGGTCTTCGCGCAGGCGGCGGATCAGCTCGAATCCGTCGAGCTTGGGCATCATCACGTCGGACAGCAGCAGGTCGGGCTGCCAGGTTCGCGCGAGTTCCAGCGCGGCCTCGCCATCGTTGCAGCTGCGAACCTCCCAGCGCTGCGAGATCAGGCGCCCCAGGTATTCGCGCATGTCGGCGTTGTCGTCGGCGACAAGGATGCGCGCGCTGCCGCGCGACCTTGGCGCAGCGCCCTCGTCCGATTCGGCGGGCGCGGGCGCATCCGGGAGCCAGCGCAGCGCTTCGTCCACATACGCGTGGCCTGACGGCGTCTGTGCGCCCGACGTGGACGGCGCGGCTTCCGGTACGGCGCCGGGGGTGGCTTCGAGCCGGGCGTCGATCATCACCGTGAACTGGGAGCCCTGGCCTTCGCGGCTTTCGACCTGTGCGTCGCCGCCATGCATGCGCACGAGTTCGCGCACGAGCGCCAGCCCGATGCCGCTGCCCTCCTGGGAGCGCGAGCGGGCATTGGGAACGCGTTGGAACCGGTCGAAGATCAGCGGCAACTGCTCCGCCGCCATGCCGATGCCGGTGTCGTTCACGTCCAGGCGCACCCAGCCGCCCTGCTCGCGCAGGCGCACGGTGATGCAGCCGGAAAAGGTGTGCTTGAACGCGTTCGACAGCAGGTTCAGGACGATCTTCTCCCACATCGACACATCGACGCACACGGGGCGCGGCAGCGGCGGGCAATCGACCACCAGCTCCAGGCCCGCCAGTTCGATCGCGGAGCGGAAGTTGCTGGCGAGGTCCCCCGTGAGCCGGGCGAGATCGACCGGTTCGAACCGTGCCTGCATGCGGCCGGCTTCGATGCGCGAGAAGTCGAGCAGCGTGTTGACCAGCTTCAGCAGCCGCCCGGCATTGCGCCGCGCGATGACGAGCGATTCGCGCACTTCGCCCGACGACGCGGCGATCGCTTCTTCGAGCGGGCCGATCATGAGCGTGATGGGCGTGCGGAACTCGTGGCTCACGTCGCTGAAGAACACGGTCTTGGCGCGGTCGATGTCCGCGAGTTCGGCCGCGCGGCGGCGCTCGTGTTCGAGCGCTTGTGCCTCGCCGACCTTCACCGCGATGTTCGCGGCGACCGATCGCAGGAAATCCGCATAGCGGTCCGCGAACGCAAGCCGGGGACTGAGGCCGATCGCCAGCACGACCTGCGCTTCCGTGTTGCCCGGCGCTGCCACCCCGATGCACGCCACGCGCCTGACAACGCCGACGCCCGAACCGACCGGGTGCACTCCCGAAGCCAGTTCGAAGTCGACAAGCGTCGCGACGCCGGCCTGGGCCGCGCGCTCAAGAATTTCGCCAATGACGCCTGCAAGCGCTTTCGTATCGAGCCCGCTGTGCGCGGCCATTGCAAGGCCGCCATTCGCCTCGCGTCGCAATGCGACGACGAACGGCATGTCCGCCGGATCGCTCGCGAGGGCCGCCATCGAGCCCTGCACGATCGCGCCGATGTCCTCGTGCGCGCGCTCCTCCAGGAGTGCGCGCAGCACCTGGTGCCTGCGCTCCGACAGGACGCGCTCCGTGGTTTCCAGGCAGGTCACCAGCACGCCGCCCACGCCGTCGTCGGACGGGATCGCGCTGTACGAGAAGGTGAAGTAGCACTCCTCCGGGAAGCCGTGCCGCTCCAGCAGCAGCAGCTGGTCGACGTACGTGCTGGTGACGCCGCTTTCGAGCACGCCGCGGAACATCGGGCCGATGAAGTCCCAGATTTCGCTGAACGTCTGCGTGGTGCCGATGCCGAGCGCAGCGGGGTGCTTGGTCGACCCGAGGATCGGCCGGTATGCGTCGTTGTAGAGCTGCGTGAACGACGGGCCCCAGGCGATGTACATCGCGTAGCCCGAGCTGAGCATGATGCCCGCCGCCGTCTTGAGGGCCTGCGGCCACGCTGCCGGCGGGCCGAGGGGAGTGCTTTCCCACGGATGC
>DATBPW010000444.1:0-3102 GCA_036561125.1 Ramlibacter sp.
GCTCCACAAGGAGCTCGAGGCCGCGCAGCACAACCGCGACAAGTTCTTCGCGCTCAACGAGCGCTTCCACATGCGCGTGCTGGAGATCGCCGGCAACCGCTGGCGCGACCAGCTCGTGGCGGACCTGCGCAAGGTCATGAAGCTCAACCGGCACAACTCGCTGCTGAAGGTGGGGCGCGTCAAGGAGTCGATGCTCGAGCACCGCGCGATCATGGAAGCGATCGCGAAGCGCGATCCGCGCGCGGCCGTGAAGCGCATGCAGGAGCATTTCCGGAACGGGCTCGAAGCCGCGTCCTGACGGCGGCGCAAACGAATTTCGCAGGGGTTTGCCGGGTTGCGGGACCGCCGCGCCTCGCCTAGATTCGTGCGTTTCGAAAAAACTCAGGAGACGTCCATGACAACGATTTCACGGCGCCAGGTCCTCGTCGCAGGCGTGGCCGCGGCAGCCATGGCGAACACCGCGAACGCAGCGGAGTTCATTACCGTCCTCACGGGCGGCACCAGCGGCGTCTACTACCCGCTCGGCGTGGCCCTGTCGCAGATCTACGCCAAGGCGATTCCCGACGCGAAGAGCTCGGTGCAGGCGACCAAGGCCTCGGCCGAGAACCTCAACCTGCTGCAGGCCGGCCGCGGCGAGATCGCGTTCACGCTCGGCGACGCACTGTCCGACGCGTACAAGGGCAACGAGGAGGCCGGCTTCAAGACGCCGCTCAAGAAGCTGCGCGGCATCGCCGGCATCTACGCCAACTACATCCAGATCGTCGCCAGCGCCGATTCCGGGATCAAGTCGCTCGCCGACATGAAGGGCAAGCGCATCGCCGTCGGCGCGCCGAAGTCCGGCACCGAGATCAATGCACGCGCGATCCTGCGCGGGGCGGGCATGAGCTACAAGGACCTCGGCAAGGTCGAGTACCTGCCGTTCGGCGAATCGGTCGAGCTCATGAAGAACCGCCAGCTCGACGCGACGCTGATCTCCGCGGGCCTGGGCGTGTCCGCGATCCGCGACCTCGCCACGGCGGTGAAGATCGTGCTCGTGCCCGTGCCGCAGGACGTGATCGCGAAGATCGGCGATCCGGCGTACATCGCCGCGACCATCCCGGCGAACACCTACGAAGGCCAGTCGCAGGCCGCGCCGACCGCCGCGATCAAGAACTTCCTCGTGACGCACGAAGGCGTGTCCACGGACACGGTCTACAAGATGACGAAGGCGATGTACGACCACCTCGACCAGCTCGTCGCCGCGCACTCCGCCGCGAAAGCGATCAAGCGCGAGGACGGCCCGAAGGACATGCCGGTGCCGCTGCATCCGGGCGCGGAGAAGTACTATCGCGAAGTGGGCCTGGTCAAGTAAGGTCCGCGCTTCACGATGACCCCAGCCGCGCCGGACGCCCCACCTTCACCTTTCGAGCACCCGCTGCCGGGAAGCACCACCGAGTTCGAGGAACACGGGCATGCGCGCCGGCTCGGCGGCTGGCAGATGAAGGCGGTGATGGCCGCGGCCATCGCCTTCTCGGCGTACCAGCTCACGATCGCGGGTTTCACGCCGCTGTCGTCGATCGTCACGCGCGCTATCCACGTCGGCTTCGTGCTGCTGCTGGCGTTCATGCTGTACCCGGTGGTGCAGCGCAAGTCGGCGTCCACGCGCATCCCGTGGTACGACTGGGCGCTCGCGTTGGCCGGATTCGGGCTCGCGTTCTACCAGTGGGTGTACGAGGCCGACCTGATCCAGCGCTCGGGCGATCCCACCACGGCGGACCTCGTCGTGGGCGGCATCGTCGTGCTGCTCGTCTTCGAAGCGGCCCGCCGTGTGCTCGGCCTGGCGCTGCCGATCGTCTGCGCGCTGTTCCTGTTGTATGGCTTCTTCGGCCAGTACCTGCCGGGCGACCTCGCGCATCGCGGCTACTCGCTCGCGCAGATCGTCGACCAGCTCGGTTTCGGCACGGAAGGCATCTACGGCATTCCCACGCTGGTGTCGGCCACGTACATCTTCCTGTTCATCCTGTTCGGCTCGTTCCTCGAACACGCGGGAATGATCCGCCTGTTCAACAGCCTGGCGCTCGGCTTCGTCGGCCATGCGCAAGGCGGGCCGGCGAAGGTGGCGGTGATCTCGTCGGGCTTCATGGGCATGATCTCCGGCTCGGGCATCGCCAACGTGCTGACGATCGGCCAGTTCACCATCCCGCTGATGAAGCGCTTCGGCTACAAGGCCGTGTTCGCCGGCGCCGTGGAAGCGACGTCGTCGATGGGCGGGCAGATCATGCCGCCGGTGATGGGCGCCGTCGCGTTCATCATGGCCGAGACACTGAACGTGCCGTACGCGGACATCGTCAAGGCCGCGGTCATCCCGGCGGTCCTGTACTACTTCACCGTCTTCATGATGGTGCACCTCGAAGCCGGCCGCCTGCGCCTGCTCGGCATTCCCAAGGACCAGTGCCCGAACCCGTGGCGCGCGATGCGCGAGAACTGGTATTTGCTGCTGCCGCTCGCCGTGCTCGTGTACATGCTGTTCGAAGGCTTCACGCCGATGTTCGCCGGCATGATGGGCCTGGCGCTCACGGCGATCCTGATCCTGGGCAGCGCGATCGCGGCGCGCATCTCGCAGACGGCGTTCCGCGTCGTGTTCTGGTTCGCGATGGGGCTCGGCGCCGCGACGTTCGTGAAGTGGGGCATCCATCCGGTGATCGCGCTGATCACCGCGCTGGTCCTCGTCAACTTCTTCGTGAAGGGCGGGCGCAAGACCTTGCACACGATGCGCGCCAGCCTCGTCGATGGCGCCAAGCAGGCCCTCCCCGTCGGCCTCGCCTGCGCGATCGTCGGCGTGATCATCGGCGTGCTCACGCTCACCGGCGCCGCATCGAGCTTCGCGGGCTACATCCTCACCATCGGGCAGAAGAGCCTGTTCCTGTCGCTGCTGCTCACGATGGCCGTGTGCCTCGTGCTCGGCATGGGTATCCCGACGATCCCCAACTACATCATCACGAGTTCGATCGCCGCGCCGGCGCTGCTCAAGCTGGGCGTGCCGCTGATCGTCTCGCACATGTTCGTCTTCTACTTCGGCATCATGGCGGACCTCACCCCGCCCGTCGCGCTCGCGGCGTTCGC
>DATBPW010000445.1:0-11417 GCA_036561125.1 Ramlibacter sp.
GAAGAAGCGCACCCCGAACGCCGCGTTCATGAAGCCGCTGACCCCCGACGCGTCGCTCGCCGCCGTCGTCGGCAACAGCCCGATGCCGCGCACGGAGATCGTCTCCAAGCTGTGGGCCTACATCAAGAAGAACAAGCTGCAGGACAGCGTGAACAAGCGCATGGTCAACGCTGACGACAAGCTGCGCGTGCTGTTCGGCAAGGCCCAGGTCTCGATGTTCGAGATGGCCGGCCTCATCGGCAAGCACATCAAGTAAACCGAGGCAAAGCCGCAGTCCCGAAGGGCCGGTGCGAACCGGCCCTTCTTCTTTCCGCGAGAATTCATCGCATGCATTCATTCCAGGAACTCGCCCGCCGCACCGCCCCCGCGGCGGACTACTGGTCCGCGCGGCTCGTCGTGCAGGACTCCGAACAACTCCAGGTGCGCCGCGACGTGCCCGAGCCGCCGCAGCGCGAACGCGACCGCGGCGCGATGGTGAGCGTCGTCGACGGCGGCGCGCTCGGCTACTGCGCAACGGGCGACGTGTCCGAAGCGGGGCTGCGCTGCGCCTTCTCGCGCGCGCTCGACATGGCGCGGGCCGGTGCAGGCCGCAGCGTGTTCGACTACCGCCAGGTCGAAATGCCGAAGTCGCAAGGGGCGTACCGCTCGCCGAACGAAAAGCCGGTGTCGGCGCTCTCGCTGGCCGGCAAGTACGACATGCTGCGCGAAGTCTGCGCCGGCGCCAACGCGGGCAGCGAGATCGTCGACCGCTATGCGAGCCTGTGGACCACGCACACCGAGCAGGCGTTCGTCACCGAAGGCGGCTGCATCGAACAGGTGTGGGACCTCGTCGTCCCCAACATCACCGCTGTCGCGAGTGCGAACGGCGACACGCAGGTGCGCACCGCCGCGGGCCAGTACAACGGCTTTTGCCAGCAAGGCGGCCTGGAAGTGCTGGGCCGCGCGAATTTCCTGTCGGACGGCGCGCGTGTCGCGCGCGAGGCGATCGAGCTCGTGCACGCGCCCAACTGCCCCACCGGCGAGATGGACGTCCTGCTGATGCCCGACCAGATGATGCTGCAGATCCACGAGAGCATCGGCCATCCGCTGGAGCTCGATCGCATCCTCGGCGACGAGCGCAACTTCGCGGGCACGAGCTTCGTCACGCTCGACATGTTCGGGCACTTCCAGTACGGCAGCCGGTTGCTGAACGTCACGTTCGCTCCGGACGTGCACGCGCAGTTCGCGAGCTTCGCGTTCGACGACGACGGCGCGCCGGCGGCGCGCGAGTACCTGATCAAGGACGGCGTCCTGCTTCGCCCGCTCGGCGGCACTGTGTCGCAAGCTCGCGCACGCCGCCTGCGTGCCGACATCGCCGGCGTGTCGACGGCGCGCGCGTGCAGCTGGAACCGCCCGCCGATCGACCGCATGAGCAACCTCAACATCGAGCCGGGCACGTCCACGCTCCAGGAGATGATCGCGAGCATCGACGAAGGCGTGATGATGCGCACGAACTCCTCGTGGAGCATCGACGATTCGCGCAACAAGTTCCAGTTCGGCTGCGAATGGGGCCGCATGATCCGCAAGGGCCGGCTTGCCGAGGTGGTCAAGCGCCCCAGCTACCGCGGGATTTCGTCGAGCTTCTGGCGCTCGCTGTCCATGGTCGGCAACGCGAGCACGTTCGAGGTGATGGGCACGCCGTTCTGCGGCAAGGGCGAGCCGAACCAGGTGATCCGCGTCGGTCACGCGGCGCCCGCGTGCAAGTTCGACAAGGTGTCCGTGTTCGGGGGAGCCGCGTGATGCGCAAGGACTTCGAACAACTCGCAGATGCGGTCTGCATCGACGACGGCGCGGTCGACCGGACGATGCTGTACTGGGCGGCGGAATCGAGCGACTTCATCCGCTTCAACCACGCGCAGGTGCGGCAGGCGACGCACGTGGAGCAGCGATTCGGCACGATCTCCGTCGTGCGCGGCGCGCGGCAGGCCACCGCGCGCGTGAGCCTTTCCGGCGTCACGCAAGCCGATTCGCAAGTGCTGCTGGCCGAACGCAAGCGCCTCATCGAGGACTTGCCGCTGGTGCCGGAAGACGCGTACCTGCTGCTCCCCGACGAGATCCAGCACACCGAGCGCGATGCCGCGGGCCGCCTGCCCGATGCGCGCCACCTGATCGATGCCGTCGCTACGCATGGCAAGGACACCGACCTCGTCGGCTTCTACTCGGGCGGGCCGATCGCGCGCGCCTATGCGGACAGTCGCGGCCAGCGCAACTGGCATCGCGTGGAGAGCTTCCATTTCGATTGGTGCCTCTACCGCTCCGGCGACAAGGCGGTGAAGTCGTCGTACGCGGGCACGGCGTGGGACGATGCGTCGTTCGCCGCGCGCATGGGCGCCGCGCGCGAACAACTGAACCTGCTCGGCCGGCCGGTGAAGACACTCGAACCCGGTGCGTATCGCGTGTACTTCAGCCCCGTCGCCGTCGCCGACCTGCTCGGCAATCTCGCGTGGGGCGGGTTCGGCCACAAGGACGTGCAGACCGGCGTCGGCACGCTGGTGCGCGTGCATCGCGGGCAGGAGATGTTCAACGAAGCCGTCACGCTCACGGAGGCGACCGCGGAGGGAATCGCGCCGCGTTTCCAGCCCGACGGCTTCGTCAAGCCCGCGGCCGTACCGCTGGTGAAGGACGGGCGGCTGGCGCAGACACTCGTGTCGCCGCGCAGCGCTCGCGAATACGGCATGCCGGCGAACGGCGCGAACGCGTCGGAGTCGCCCGATTCGCTGGCGATGGCGGGCGGCACGCTCGCACAGTCCGGCGTGCTGGAGGCCCTGGGCACGGGCGTGTACATCAGCGACCTGCACTACCTGAACTACAGCGACCGCCAGGCCTGCCGCATGACCGGCATGACGCGCTTCGCGTGCTTCTGGGTCGAGAACGGCCGCATCGTCGCGCCGATTTCCGTGATGCGCTGGGACGATGCGTTCGTCCGCATGTTCGGTGAAGGCCTCGTCGCGCTCACGCAAGGCGCGGAGCTCGTGCCCGATTCGTCGACCTACGGCGAGCGGCAGTTGCGCAGCGTGACGGCGCCCGGCGCCATCGTCGAAGGCTTCCGGTTCACGCTCTGACGCGACGCGTCACTTCTTCAGGGCGCCCTGCCGGATCGCGCTGAGCGTGCCGCGCGTCGTGATCACTTCGGGATCGAGCATCACCTCGATCACGGTGCCCTGCTTGCGCTCGAGCGCCGCGACCAGCTCGGGCTCGAACTGCGCCGTCTTCGTGATGCGCACGCCCGCGTAGCCGTACGCGCGCGCGAGGCCGGTGAAGTCCGGGTTCGCCAGCGCCGTGCCGCTAACGTGTTCGGGGTATTCGCGCTCCTGGTGCATGCGGATCGTTCCGTACATGCCGTTGTTCAGCAGGACGATGATGCTCTTCGCTCCGTACTGCGACGCCGTTGCGAGTTCCTGGCCCGTCATCAGGAAATCGCCGTCGCCCGCCATCGTCAGCGCGATGCGGCCGCTCACGATGCTCGCCGCGATGCCCGCGGGAACGCCGTAGCCCATCGCGCCCGACGTCGGCGCGAGTTGCGTCTTGTGTCCCTTCGCCAGGCCGTGGTGCCGGAAGAAGCGATGCGTCCAGCTCGCGAAATTGCCGGCGCCGTTGGTGATCACCGCATCGCCGGGCAAGTGCCTCGCCAGCAACGCGACGATCGCGGGCATGTCGATGTCGCCCGGCAGCGGCTGCGGGATGAGGTTGGCTTCGTAGTCCGCATGCGCCGCTTCGGCTGCGGCGGCCCACGGGATCTCGCGCGGTACGGCGAGCTGTTCGAGTGACCGCGCGGCGGCATTCATGGTCGCGTTGATCGCAAGGTCCGCGCGATAGACGCGATGGAGTTCCTCCGCGCCGGCGTGGATGTGAATGAGTTTCTGCTTCGGCTTCGGCGGCGTGAGCAGCGTGTAGCCGCTCGTCGTCATCTCGCCCAGGCGCGGCCCGATCGCCAGAATGAGGTCCGCGTCCTTGATGCGCGCCGCGAGCTTCGGGTTGATGCCGATGCCCACATCGCCCGCATAAAGCGGATGGTGGTTGTCGAACGTGTCCTGGAAACGGAACGCATTGCCCACCGGCAACTTCCAGTTTTCCGCGAAGCGCTGCAGGGCCTGCGCCGCTGCGGGCGTCCAACCGCCGCCCCCCGCGATGACGAACGGGCGCTGCGAATTCACGAGCAGTGCGCGCAGTTCCTCGAACGCCCGCGGGCCGCCGCATGTCTCGACGGCTTCGACGCGCGGCACGGGACGCGCGGCGGTCGACTTCACGAGCATGTCCTCCGGCATCACGAGCACGACCGGGCCGGGCCGGCCGTTCATCGCGGTGGCGAATGCGCGTGCGACGTATTCGGGAATGCGGTCCGCGTCGTCGATGCGCTCGACGCGCTTGGCCATGCCGCCGGTCGATGGGCCGAAGAAGCTGCGGTAGTCGACTTCCTGGAACGCCTCGCGGTCGCGTTGGTCGCCTGCGACGTCGCCGACGAACAGCACCATCGGCGTCGAGTCCTGGAACGCGGTGTGCACGCCGATCGACGCGTTCGTCGCGCCGGGCCCGCGCGTGACGAAGCACACGCCCGGCCGGCCGGTGAGCTTGCCCGCCGCTTCCGCCATGAACGCGGCGCCGCCCTCCTGCCGGTTGACGATGAAGCGGATCGCGTCGCGGTACGCGTGGAAACCGTCGAGCACGGCGAGGTAGCTTTCGCCCGGCACACCGAACGCGTGCGTCACGCCCTGTTCCACCAGGCACTCGACGATGAGGTGGCCCGCGAGCTGGGAGGTCTGCGTCATATTGACTTTATTAACCGTGTGGTGAATTATTGCCGGATGACGAGAGACACCGCACCCGCCGGCGAGGAACGCCAGCGCGATGCCGACCGCTCCCAGCTCACGATCCTATCAGCGGCGCGCGACGAGTTCGCCGACTTCGGGCTGGGCGGCGCGCGCGTGGACCGCATCGCCGAGCGCGCGGGTGTCAACAAGCGCCTCATCTACTATTACTTCGAAGACAAGGAAAAGCTGTTCGAGGCCGTGCTCGAACAAGCCTACCTCGACATCCGCGGGGAAGAAAGGCAGCTCCACCTGCTCGATCACGCGCCCGCGGACGCGGTGCGCAGGCTCGTGGAGTTCACGTGGGACTACTACCTCGCGCATCCGGAGTTCCTGACGCTGCTCAACAGTGCGAACCTGCACAAGGCGCGCCACCTCGCGGAGTCGAACCGCGCGCGCGAATTGAATTCGCCGCTGATCGAGACACTCGCCGAAATCCTCGAGCGCGGCCGCCGCGAAGGCGTGTTTCGCGGCGGGGTCGACCCGGTGCAGCTCTATGTGTCGATCGCGGGACTGTCGTACTTCTACCTGTCGAACAACTACACGTTGTCTGCGATCTTCGGGCGCGACCTGCTCACGCCCAAGGCCAAGAGCGAGCGCTTGTCGCACATGGTCGACGTGGTGCTGGGCTACCTGCTCAGGAGCTGACGCGGCGCGCGCTTGCGCCCGGGCAGGGTCGCCCTATAATTCACCGTTTAGTGAATTAATCGGAGCCGCCTTCCATGGCCACCCAGAGACTCGGAATCATCATGCACGGCGTCACGGGGCGCATGGGCATGAACCAGCACCTCATTCGCTCGATCGTCGCGATCCGCAAGGAAGGCGGCGTGCCGCTCGCCAATGGCGACAGGGTCATGCCCGACCCCATCCTCGTCGGGCGGAACGCGGACAAGATCGCGGGCCTCGCGAAGTCGCAGGGCATCGAGCGCTGGACCACGGACCTCGACGCAGCGCTGAAGAACAAGGACGACGCGGTCTTCTTCGACGCCGGCACGACGCAGATGCGCCCCACCCTCCTTGCCAAGGCGATCCGCGCGGGCAAGCACGTGTACTGCGAAAAGCCGATCGCGACGAACCTGAACGAGGCCGTCGAGATCGCGCGGCTCGCGCAGGACTCCGGCCTGAAGCACGGCGCGGTGCAGGACAAGCTGTTCCTGCCCGGCCTGCGCAAGCTCGACATGCTGCGCCGCGCGGGCTTCTTCGGCCGCATGCTGTCGCTGCGCCTCGAGTTCGGCTACTGGGTGTTCGAAGGCGACCTGCAGCCGATCCAGCGCCCGAGCTGGAACTACCGCAAGGAAGACGGCGGCGGGATGATCCTGGACATGATGTGCCACTGGCGCTACGTGCTGGACAACCTGTTCGGCGAAGTGAAGTCCATCTCGTGCATCGGCGCAACGCACGTCCCGCAGCGCTGGGACGAGGACGGCAAGCCTTATGTCGCCACCGCCGACGACGCCGCGTATGCGACGGCGGAACTGGTCGGCCACAACGGCGAACCGGTGATCGCGCAATTGAACATGTCGTGGGCCACGCGCGTGCACCGCGACGACCTCGTCACGTTCCACGTCGACGGCACGCACGGCTCCGCAGTCGCGGGCCTGCAAAGCTGCGTCGCGCAATCGCGCGTGACCACGCCGCGTCCGGTGTGGAACCCGGACATCAAGCAGACGATGAACTTCCACGACCAGTGGCAGGAAGTGCCGGATTCGCAGTTCTACGACAACGGCTTCAAGATCCAGTGGGAGCACTTCATCCGCCACGTGGTCGAGAACGCGCCGTACAAGTGGACGCTGCCCGAGGGTGCGAAGGGCGTGCAGCTGGTCGAGGCCGCGCTGCAAAGCTGGGGCGAACGCCGCTGGGTCGACGTCCCCGCGCTGCAGATCTGAGGCGGCGATGGCACTGTCACTGAAGCTCCCCAACGCGAGCGGCGGGCTCGACAGCTACGTGCTTTCGGGCAGCGCGCCGGTGCGGCCCGCGCAGGGCGTGAAGTTCAATCGCATCGCGTACTCGGCCGCGCACGTCGTCGCCGATCCGCTGGCCAACGTCGACCCGTGGCTGCAGGCCGCCGTCGATTGGGATGCGACCATCGCGTATCGCCGCCACTTGTGGTCGCTCGGCCTCGGCGTTGCCGAAGCGATGGACACCGCGCAGCGCGGGATGGGCCTGGACTGGCCGACGTCGCTCGAACTGATCCGCCGCTCGCTCGATGCGGCGCGCGACGTGCCCGGTGCGATCGTGGCATCCGGCTGCGGCACGGACCATCTCGCGCTCGATGAAGTGAAATCGGTGGACGACGTGATCCGCGGCTACGAAGAGCAGATGGCCGCGATCGAGAAGCTCGGCGGCAAGCTGATCGTCATGGCGAGCCGCGCGCTCGCGAAGGTCGCGAAGTCGCCCGGGGACTACGAGCGCGTGTACGACCGCGTGCTGTCGCAGGCGAAGCAGCCGGTGATCCTGCATTGGCTGGGCGACATGTTCGATCCGGCGCTGGCCGGCTACTGGGGCACGCACGACCTCGACGCCGCGATGCAGACCGCGCTGGGCATCATCGCCGCGCATGCGGACAAGGTCGACGGCATCAAGATCTCGCTGCTCGACAAGGACAAGGAGATCGCGATGCGCGCCCGGCTTCCGAAGGCTGTGCGCATGTACACGGGCGACGACTTCAACTACGCGGAGCTGATCGAGTCCGGCAGCCACGCGCTGCTGGGCATCTTCGACGCGATCGCGCCGGCCGCGAGCGCCGCGTTGGGCGAACTCGCACGAGGCAACACCGAGCGCTTCCACGCGATCCTCGGCCCCACCGTGCCGCTGTCGCGCCACATCTTCCAGGCGCCCACGCGCTTCTACAAGACCGGCGTCGTGTTCATGGCGTGGCTCAATGGCCACCAGTCGCACTTCACGATGGTGGGCGGCCAGCAAAGCGCGCGGTCGCTGCCGCACTTCGCGCAGTTGTTCCGGCTCGCCGACAACGCGAACCTGCTCGAGAAGCCCGAGCTGGCGGTCGGGCGCATGAAGACCCTGCTCGCGCTGCACGGCGTGGAAGGCTGATTCCCAAACCAAGGAGAACCGCATGTTCAAGCCCACCCGGCGCGCCGCGCTGGCAATCGTCCTGGCACTCGCCGCCGCTGGAGCATCGGCGCAATCGTGGCCTTCGCGCCCGGTGCGGATGATCATCCCGTTTCCGCCTGGGGGCACGCTCGACACAGTGGGCCGCGCGCTTGCGGACAAGCTGCAGCAGCAACTCGGCGAGCCGTTCGTCGTCGAGAACCGGCCGGGCGGCAACGGCATCATCGGCGCGGACGTGGTCTCCAGGTCGAAGCCCGATGGCTACACGCTGCTGTTCAACGCGTCCACGTTCGTCTCGGCGCCGATGACGATGAAATCGGTGCCGTACGAGGTCACACGCGATTTCACGCCCGTCGCGCTCGTCGCAAAGGCGCCGCTGTCGGTCGCAATCAACAAGAACCTGCCCGTCACCGACATCAAGTCTCTGGTCGCGTTCGGCAAGGCCCACCCCGACAAGATGACGTTCGCGGTCGGGTCCATCGGCTCCGCGGGACACATGGCGACCGAGATGCTGAAGAAGGACGCCGGCATGGACTACACCGTCGTTCCCTACAAGGGCACGGCGCCCGCTTTCCAGGACCTGATCGGCGGGCAGATCACCGGCTTCATCGACCCGATCCTCGGCTCGGTGGAATACCACAAGGCGGGCAAGCTGCGCGTGATCGCGGTGACCTCCGCCGCACGCGTGCCGAGCCTGCCCGAGGTGCCGACCGTCGCCGAGACGATTCCGGGGTACGAGTTCTACAGTTGGTACGGGCTGTGGGCGCCCGCGAAGGTGTCGCCCGAAATCGTCCAGCGGCTCAATGCCGAGGTGAACAAGGCGCTGGCCACCGACATGCGCGACCGGCTGGTGCAGCAAGGCCTGTTGATCACGCCCGGCTCGGTCACCGATTTCACGAAGTTCCAGCAGGCCGACATGGCGCGGGCGCAAAAGATCATCACCGAAGGCCACATCCATGTCGAATGACGCGATGCGCGCCGTCGTGAGCGGGACCAGTTCCGGCATCGGCCGCGCGATCGCGCTCGAGTTGCTCGCAAACGGATGGCACGTCGAGGGGCTCGACATCGCTGCGCCGTCCGTGCATGCGACGGGCTTCGCGCACCGCGCCGTGGATCTCGCCGACGGCTCGGCGGTCGACTCGATCGCGCGCGAGTGCCGCGGCGCCCGCGCGTTCGTCCACGCGGCCGGCGTGCTGCGCACCGCGCGCGCCGGCGAGCTCGATCCCGCGCGCGGCGAAGCGATGTGGCGCCTTCACGTCGATGCCGCGTCACGCATTGCGAACGAATTGCTGCCGGCGATGGTGCGATCGAAATCGGGCCGAGTCGTGCTCATCGGCAGCCGCGTCTCGCGCGGCAGCCCCGGCCGCAGCCAGTACGCGGCGACGAAGGCCGCACTGGTCGCGCTCGCGCGCAGCTGGGCGATGGAGGTCGCATCCTCGGGCGTCACCGTCAACGTCGTGTCCCCGGCCGCGACGCGCACCGCGATGCTCGACGATCCCGCACGCCGCAGCGTGGTGCCGCAATTGCCGCCGCTCGGCCGCCTGATCGAGCCGAAGGAAGTCGCGTCTCTCGTGGCGTACCTGCTGTCGCCCGCTGCTGCGCCGATCACGGGGCAGGAGATCAACGTGTGCGGCGGCGCGTCGCTGGGACACTGAGATGGGTGTGCAACGCGTCGTGGGGCTTGTCGGCCTCGGCCTCGTCGGGCAAGCCCTCGGCCGGCGCTTGCGCGCGCAAGGCTGGCGAACCATCGGCTACGACACCTGCCCGGAAGCACGCGATGCGTTTGCAACCGCAGGTGGTGAAGCGGCGGACGACCTGCGCACCATCGGCCGCTCCTGCGACGAAGTAGTCCTTGCCGTGTTCGACACGCGCGGCGTCATCGATGTCCTCGAGTCGGACGACGGCCTGCTCGCGGCGGCCCATCGCGTTGCAGGCGTGATCGACTGCTCCACGGGTGCGCCGGATGAACTCGAACAACTCGCAGGCCGCTTGCGGGCGCGCGGCATCGATTTCATCGAATCGCCGTTGTCGGGTTCAAGCGAGCAGATCGGCGCCGGCGAAGCGGTCGCCCTCCTGGGCGGCGAGGGCGAGGCGATCTCGCGCCATGCGGATCTCATCTCGTCGCTCGCTACGCAGCGCATCCACGTCGGCGCTGCCGGCGCGGGCGCCCGTGCCAAGCTCGCGACGAACCTGGTGCTCGGCCTGAATCGCGCCGTGCTCGCCGAGGGAATGGCCTTCGCGCAGGCGCTCGGGATCGAACCCGCGCTGTTCCTGCAGCTCGTCCTCTCGACGCCCGCGCGTTCGGCCGCCGCCGCGGTGAAGGGCCCGCTGATGGTGGCGCGCGATTTCGCGCCGCGTTCACGCGTGCGCCAGCACCTCAAGGACGTCGAGTTGATGCTCGCCGCCGCGAAGCAGGCCGGTATCGGCCTGCCCTTTTCCGAAATCCATGCGCGGCTGATGCGTGAGGGCGTGGCCGCCGGCGAAGGCGACCTCGACAACGCCGCCATCCTGCTGCGATTACTGAAGAACCCGGATGCGTGATTTCTCCCAAAACCATCGCTGGCTGTCGATCAACACGGCCACCCTCCGCCGCAGCCGCGGCGCCGAACTGCCGCTGCCGGAAATCATCGAGGCGTGCGTACGCCACGACATCCGCGCGATCTCGCCGTGGCGCGACCAGGTGCAGGCTGCGGGGCTGAAGAACATCTCGCAGCTCGTGAAGGCGTACGGTCTGGAGCTGTCCGGCTATTGCCGCGGCGGGATGTTCCCCGCGAGCACGCCGGAGGGCTTGCGCGCGGCGCTGGACGACAACCGCCGCGCCGTCGACGAAGCGCGCGAACTCGGCGCGAAATGCCTCGTGCTGGTCGTCGGCGGATTGCCGGGCGCGCTGGACGGCAGGCCGCAAGGCAAGGACATCGCGCTGGCACGCACGCAAGTGCGCGACGGGATCGCGCAACTGCTCGAATACGCGCGCACGGCCGGCATGCCGCTGGCGATCGAGCCGCTGCATCCGATGTACGCGGCCGACCGCGCGTGCGTCAACACGATGGAGCAGGCGCTCGACCTCTGCGACGAGCTCGATCCGTCACGAAGTGGCGCGCTCGGAGTTGCGTGCGACGTCTACCACGTGTGGTGGGACCCGAAGCTCGAATCGCAGATCGCCCGCGCGGGACGCGAACGCCTCCTGGCGTTCCACGTCTGCGACTGGCTCGTTCCCACGACCGACATGCTGCTCGATCGCGGGATGATGGGCGACGGCGTCATCGACATCCGCCGCATCCGCGGCTGGGTCGAAGCGCAGGGCTTCGACGGCTACAGCGAAGTGGAGATCTTCTCCGCGAACAACTGGTGGCAGCGCGAGTACGGCGAAGTGCTGGCCACGTGCATCCAGCGGCACCGCACCGCGGTCTAGTTACGCGTTCGCGACGCGCAGGTTCTTGTCCGCGCGCGCGCCGCCGGCCTCGATCTCGCCGGCGAGCTGGCCGCCCTCTTCGATCACGACCT
>DATBPW010000446.1:0-18904 GCA_036561125.1 Ramlibacter sp.
GCAGGCGATCGCGATCGCGGCCGTGATGTTGCGCGCGCGCCCGCGCAGGGTCAGCGCCCACACGACCATCGCCAGTGCGACGAGCAGGCCGAGCAGGCTTCCTGCGCCGTCGATGCCCGTCTGTTGCCCGATGACCCACACGAGCCAGGCCACCGTCGCGAACATCGGGAACGCCATGAGCTTGCGGAACACGTCCATCCAGGCGCCGGGGCGGGGCAGCATGCGCGCGATCGCCGGCAGCCAGCTCGCCGCCAGGTAGGGCAGCGCCATGCCGACACCGAGCATCAGGAACACGAGGAGCGCCTGCACCGGCGGCACGCCGATCGCATACCCGAGCGACGCGCCCATGAACGGCGCCGTGCACGGCGAAGCGATCGCTACCGCGAGCACGCCCGAGAGGAACGCGTTCACCGCCGGGTGTTTCGCTTCCATCGACGCGACCGATTGCGGCACGAAACTGCCGAACTCGAACACACCGGCGAGGTTCAGGCCGATCAATGTGAACAGCGCCGCAAGCGAGGCGATGAAAACAGGCGACTGCAACTGGAAGCCCCAGCCGAGTTGTTCGCCCGCCGTGCGCAGCGCCACGATCGCCGCGCCGAGCAACACGAACGAAACGACCACACCCGCCGAGTACGCCAAGCCGGCGACTCGGTGCGCACGCTGGTCGTCAGCGTGGCGCGTGAAGCCCATCACCTTGATCGCGAGGATCGGGAACACGCAGGGCATCAGGTTGAGGATCATCCCGCCGACGAGCGCGAACGCGAGTGCGGCCCAGAACGTGAGCGAAGCGGGCGGCGGCGCGCTCGTGCGCAGCGCCGTCTCGAGCGCGGGCGGCACGCCGGCCGCCGCGGCGACGGCAGGCCATGCGCCCACGACTTTCGCGTCGGTGCGCCAGCCTTCGTGGCCGAGCGCGAGCACGATCGGCATCGCCTTCGGGCTCTCGCTGCGCTGGAGCGACAAGGGCACGCGCGCCGTCCATGTCGCGCCTTGCCACGATTGCTGGAACGGCGCCGCGGTCTCGATCACCTCCGCCGTCTCGGGGAAGAACGCGAGCGTCTTGCCTTGCACGGATGCAGGCAAGCCGTCGACGCTGACCTTGATCGCGTCGCCGTCGATGTCGACATGGCTCGCGCCCACCAGCGGCTTCGGCTGCGCCTTGAACGCGGCTTCGAACTGCGGCGCGTTGAGCGCCGTGCTGCTGCCCACCGGAATGTCCAGCGCGAAGTCGCCTTCTTCCGGGATGCATTCCTTCTGGCACACGAGCCAGTTCGCGTGGAGCTTCACGGCGAGATTGCGCGCGAGCAGCGACGCCTTGAAGTCGGCGCCGACCGTGAGCGGCACCGGCAGCAGCACCGTGCCTTCGTAACCATAGTTCGCGAGGTTGCCGACGGGGATCTTGGTCGGCACGGGCCATGCGATGTCGCCTGCCGTGACGCCGGCGGGCAAGGTCCACTGCAGCTGCGTAGGCAGGCCGGAGTCGCCGGAGTTCTTCCAGTAGGTGTGCCAACCCGGCTGGTGCGTGAGCTGCAGGCCGACCCAGACCGGCTTGCCCGGCTCGACCCCGTCGGGCGCGTAAGCCATCAGCTCGGCGCGCACGCGGTCGGTGGTGATCGCCGCCTTCTGCGCGAAGGCGTGCAGCGGCGCGAGCGCCACCAGCGTGATCGCGAGCAGCGCGCGCAGGAAGTTCATGCGGCGAATCCCAGCACGACGCGCCGCGTCGTCGCGCTCTTCTTTTCGATCTTCGTCACGACGACGGCGCCGATCTCCGACGTGTTGGCCACGTGCGTCCCGCCGCAAGGCTGGTAGTCGATCATGGCTTCGCCGCCGATGCGGATGGTGCGCACGCGGCCGGTGCCGCGCGGCGGCTGCACCGACATGCTCTTGACCAGCGCCGGGTTCGCGTCGAGCTCCGCGTCGCTGATCGAGCTGACTTGCACCGCATGCGCGGCCGCGACGAGGCGCGCGATGCCTTGCGTGAGCTGTTCCTTGTCGAGCGGGTCGGTCATGTTGAAGTCCAGGCGCGCGTATTCCGGCGTGATCGAGCAACCGTTCACCAGCTGCGGCACCAGGTGGCACAGCAGGTGGGTGGTCGTGTGGAAGCGCATCAGCTTGTGGCGGCGCTGCCAATCGACCTTCGCGGTCACTTCATCGCCGGCCTTCAGCGCCGCCACGATGTCTTCCTGGCCGGGCGCGGGCACGTGCGCAATGCCATGAGTCGGTTTGCCTTCCGAATCCTTGCACTTGCGCGTGTCGGCGATCGAAAGTTCGCGCCCGTCGGCCAGCATGAAGACACCGGCGTCCCCGGCCTGGCCGCCACCGAGCGGATAGAAAACCGTGCGATCGAGCACGATGCCTTGCCCGGTCAGCGCCACGACGCGCGCCGTGCATTCCTTCAAATAGGAATCCTGGCGAAACAGCTCTTCGGTCATGCCGGCGATTGTCGCGTTTTTGGGTACCCATCGCCGGCAGCGGGCCCATTGGCCGCTTGACGTGGCACAAGGGCAGCGGCTGGCCTACAGTCGCGGGATGACGGACCAAAGTCTTTCCCGTTTTCTCGCGCCGGCCGCGGGCGTGGACCTCGACCCGGGCGAAACGGCCGAATGGCGCGAGGCGTTCCTGGCGCTGGTCGCCGCCGAAGGCCCGGCCCGTGCGCGCTTCATCCTCGACCAGCTCGCGACGCTCGCGCGCGACCCGCACGTCGCGTGGTCGCCCGAGCTCGTCACTCCGTATGTCAACACGATCGCCGTCGACCAGCAGCCGGCTTATCCCGGCGACCTCGCGATCGAGGAGAAGCTCGCGTCGATCATGCGCTGGAACTCGCTCGCGATGGTCGTGCGCGCGAATGCGGCGTTCGGCGAGCTGGGTGGGCACATCGCGTCGTACGCCAGCGCGGCCGACCTGTTCGAAGTGGGCTTCAACCATTTCTTCCGCGCGCGCAGCGGCTCGCAAGGCGGCGACCTGGTGTTCTTCCAGCCGCACAGCGCGCCGGGCGTGTACGCACGGGCGTTCCTCGAAGGACGTCTTTCCGAGGCCGACCTCGCGCATTTCCGCCAGGAGATCACCGCGCCGAAGAGTGGTGCGCGCGGCTTGTCGAGCTACCCGCATCCCTGGTTGATGCCGGACTTCTGGCAGTTCCCGACCGGCTCGATGGGCATCGGGCCGATCAGCTCGATCTACCACGCGCGCTTCATGCGCTACCTCACGCACCGCGGACTGGTCGACTGCAACGCGCGAAAGGTGTGGGGCGTGTTCGGCGACGGCGAGATGGACGAGCCCGAGAGCATGAGCGCGCTCACGCTCGCCTCGCGCGAGAAGCTGGACAACCTCGTGTGGGTCGTCAATTGCAACCTGCAGCGCCTCGATGGTCCTGTGCGTGGCAACGGCCGGATCGTCGACGAACTGGAGAAGCTGTTCCGCGGCGCGGGCTGGAACGTGATCAAGCTGCTGTGGGGCAGCGACTGGGACGGCCTGTTCGCACGCGACGTGACGAGCGCCCTGGCCCGCGCGTTCGCGCACACGGTCGACGGCCAGATGCAGACCTTCGCCGCGAAGGACGGCCGCTTCAACCGCGACAACTTCTTCGGCCAGGACGAGGAGCTCGCGCGCCTCGCGCAAGGCATGACCGACGAGCAGATCGATCGCCTCAAGCGCGGCGGCCACGACCTCGTGAAGATCCACGCCGCTTACGCCGCCGCCGCGAAACACACGGGCACGCCGACCGTGGTCCTCGCGCATACGAAGAAGGGTTACGGCATGGGCACGGCGGGGCAGGGCCGCATGACCACGCACAGCCAGAAGAAGCTCGACGAGAGCGCGCTCGTCGAATTCCGCAACCGCTTCAACTTGCCGCTGTCGGACGACGAGGCGAAGAACCTCGCGTTCTACGAGCCCGCGCCCGAAAGCGCGGAGATGAAGTACCTGCTGGACCATCGCGCGAAGCTCGGCGGCTTCATGCCCGCGCGCCGCTCCGATGCACCGAAACTCGCCGTGCCTGCGATCGACAGCTATGCGACATTCGCGACCGGCGCCGCGGGCAAGGAGATGTCCACCACGATGGCCTTCGTGCGCTTGCTGGGCAACCTGCTGAAGGACGCGCAGCTCGGCCCGCGCATCGTGCCCATCGTGGCCGACGAGGCGCGCACCTTCGGCATGGCCAACCTGTTCAAGCAGGTGGGCATCTATTCGAGCGTCGGCCAGAAGTACGAGCCCGAGGACATCGGCTCGGTCCTGTCGTATCGCGAGGCATTGAACGGCCAGATCCTCGAGGAAGGCATCAGCGAAGCGGGCGCGATCGCGAGCTGGACCGCGGCGGCCACCAGCTACAGCGTGCACGGCTTCCCGATGCTGCCGTTCTACATCTACTACTCGATGTTCGGCTTCCAGCGCGTGGGCGACGCGATCTGGGCGGCGGCCGACCAGCGCGCCCGCGGCTTCCTGCTCGGCGCGACGTCGGGGCGCACGACGCTGGGCGGCGAGGGCCTGCAGCACCAGGACGGCTCGAGCCACGTCGTCGCGGCGACGATCCCCAATTGCCGGGCGTGGGACCCGGCGTTCGCGGGCGAGATGGCGGTGATCGTCGACCATGGCATGCGCGAGATGCTGGTCGAACAGAACGACGTGTTCTATTACCTCACGCTGATGAACGAGAACTACGCGCAGCCGGACGTGCCCGCCGGGGCGCGCGAGGGCATCGTGCGCGGGGGCTACCGCTTCGGCGCTTACGGCGAAGGCGCGGCGAAGGTCACGCTGCTCGGCTCGGGCGCGATCCTCACCGAGGTGATCAAGGCCGCGCAGCTCCTGGCTGCCGAAGGCATTGCGAGCGAAGTGTTCAGCGTGACCAGCTGGAGCGAGCTCGCGCGCGATGGCCTGCATTGCGAGCAGCGCGCCTTCCGCGGCGAAGGCCACACCGTGCCGTGGCTGCAGCAGATGCTGGGCGAATCCAAGGCGCCGATCGTCGCTGCGACCGATTACGTGCGCGCCGTGCCCGAGTCGATCCGCGCGCATCTGCCCGCGAACCGGCGCTACGTCACGCTGGGCACCGACGGCTTCGGCCGCAGCGATACGCGCGCGGCGCTGCGCGAGTTCTTCGGCGTGGACGCGGCCAGTATCGCGCGCCACGCCAAGGCGCTCGCGTAGGCACGGCGTTAACATGCGCCCATGAGCCTTCCGCGCTTCTGGGCCGACCTGAAGACCACCGACTTCGCGCAACTGGACGCCGCGCGGACGGTGGCCGTGCTGCCGCTCGGCGCGACCGAGCAGCACGGACCGCACCTGCCGCTCGACGTGGACCGCGCGATCGTCGACGGCATCGTCGCGGCGGCGCTGCCCCAAGTGCCCGCGAGCTGCCCGGTGGTGGTCCTGCCGACGCAGGCCATTGGCTACAGCCCCGAGCACACCGCCTTCGACGGCACCTTGTCCCTGCCGTACGACGCGGCGATCGCGGCGTGGCTCGCGATCGGCGAAGGCGTCGTGCGCGCCGGCCTGCGCAAGCTGCTCCTGTTCAATGCCCATGGCGGGCAGGTGAGCCTGATGGACATCGCCGCGCGCGAGCTGCGTGCCAGCGGCCTCATCACGTACCACTGCAGCTGGTGGAACCTGCCGCTCGGCGACAAGGTGACGGGCCTGTTCAGCGCCGAAGAGCACCGGTTCGGCGTGCACGCGGGCGAGATCGAAACGTCGCTGATGCTCGCGCTGAGGCCCGACGCAGTAGACATGCAGCAGGCCAGGGACTTCACGTCCACTTCGCAGGAGCGCTCCCGCAAGTACGCGATCCTTGGCAATGGCGTGAGTGCCAAGCTCGGCTGGCAGATGCAGGACTACAACCCGCAAGGCGCGGCCGGCAATGCGCAGGCCGCGAGCGCGGAAAAGGGCCGCGCCGTGTTGCAGGCAGCGGCTACGCAGCTTGCAACGTTGCTGCAGGAGATCTCGGACCTGCCGCTCTCGACGCTGGCCGATCACCGCCCTGCGTCGCGGGGTTGAGCAGTCGCGCACGCAAGCTCTGCCGTGCGTAGTTCACGGATGGCTGTTGCTTCGATGCACATCCGCTCGAGATAGCGCAACCGGTGTGCGGTGTGTCACAGCGGATTCACGCGCGCGCTCCTACACTTCATGCATGCGATTCGCCGCCATGCCCATGCCGAAGTCCAGCGAGCCCCGCTCGCCGGCGGCGGAATTCGTGCGGCGCCTGCTGGGCGAGAAGGTCCCGCCGCAACCGTCGCAGACGGAACTGCCGCCGGCCGATCTCGACCAGCGTGTGCGCCTCATCGGCGAGTGGTGAGCGCCTCGCCGGGGGTCGCTTAAAAGAAGGGCGCCGCGCGGCGCCCTTGTCGTTTCTTCCGTCGCGAACTTCAGCCGTTGCCCGAATCGTTGCCCGAGCGGTCGGAGTTCGACGCCGTGTTCCCCTGCTCCGCGGCCTTGCGGGCGCGGTTGGCGGCGCTGCGGGCCATGCCGCCCTTGCGCCCGGCCTCGCGGGCTTCGTCGGACGTGAACTCGTGGGCCGTGCCCTTCTCGTGGGCGGCGCGGCCGCCTTCGCTGGCGATCTCGCGCTGGCGCTGCGGGTCCATCGAAGCGAAGCCGCGGTTGGATTTCCGGTTCGTGCCGCCTTCGTTGCCCTGGTTATTGGTTGCCATGATGAGGATCTCCTGAATTCCAAAAATGCGGTTGAGACTGCATGGCCGCGTGCGTGCTTGCCATGGCCCGATTGAGGCTTGGAATCGATGGGCCTGACGTCAGGGAGAAAAAGCGCAAGGTGTAGGACCCGGCCTTGCCCCGTTACCAGCAGTTGCTATGGTTTCGGGAGCACACCGGCGTTCAGGCGCGCCAGCAGCGGGACTGCCTCTTCTGAAACAGGCGGTCGCGAAACTGCGTCATCTGTTTGCGCATGCTTCAGGCCGGCGAGCAGGCGCGACAACTGGGCCGCCGACGGCTGGACCGGGCCGAGGAACAATGCATCGGCGCCGCGGCCGACCAGCACGGTGGGGAAGGTCTCGATGTCGACGTCGCCCATCGCGTCGTCTTCGTCCTCGACGTCGACCCAGGCGAAGTTCATGTCGGGGCGGGTGCCCGCGACTTCATTGAAGGTGCTGCGCCAGTCGCGGCACACGTTGCACCACTCCGCGCACAGCGCGATCACCCACCACTGCGAAGAAGCCGTGCCGGCTGCGTCACCCATGCAGGTCAGTGTAGCGGCGGGCCGCCGGGCCTTGCCGGCCCCGGGTCATGCGTAGGTGACCCACTGCGCGTACTCCGGCGCGTCGAGGTGCGGGATGGCGTTGTACATCACGAGCATCATCCGCTTGGGGGTGAACGCGAACTCGGTGACCGACGTGTTGCGGATGCGCAGGTTCAGCTCGATCGTGGCCTCAGGCTGGGTGCCGAGGACGTGGCCCACGGCCGTGGAGATCGGTCCGCCGCTGGAAACCATCAGCACGTTGCGGCCGTAATGGTTGTGCCGCACGTGGTCGAGCGCGCCCGCGACACCCGCCACGAACTGCGGGTACGCCGGCATCCCTTGCGGCTGCGCATCGCCCGCCATCCACTTGGCCAGCCCGTCGCGCAGCAGCCGGAAGTGGTGCCGGTACATCTCGGGGTCGGTCGGCTTTTCGAGTTTGCCCTCGTGCACGGTCGCGATCACCGCCTGGCTGTCGTATTCGTTCAGGCCGTCCCACGCCAGGTGCTCGCCGGCGCGGTTCATTCCTTCGAGGATGCCCTCGAGCGTCTGCTTGTGCCGCCGCAGCGTGCCGGCGATCAGTGCGTCGAAATGGATGCCCTTGGACGCGAACCATTCACCGAGCCGCACGCTCTGCCTGCGCCCGAGCTCGCTCAGCTGGTCGTAATCGTCGGCGCCGAAAGAGGCCTGTCCGTGCCGGACCATGTACAGCGTTCCCATGGCGCGATTTTGGCGGCACGCGATGCCGGCGCAAGTCCCCGCAGCGACGCGCCGTCAAGCGCGCGACAGGACCGACGCGAACACGTCCGTGTCCACGTTGCCGCCCGTCAGCGGCACGCCGACGCTGCGGCCCTGCCAGCGTTCGCGCTGCTGCATCGCGGCCGCCAGCCCGGCGGCGCCCGCGCCCTCGGCGACGTTGTGCGTGTCGGCGAACAGCACGCGCATCGCGTGCGCGACCTCGTCGTCGGTGACGGCGACGACGTCGTCGGCCTCCCGCAGCACGATCTCCAGCGCTGCCTCATCGGCGATACGGCATGCCATCCCGTCGGCAAGCTGCGTCGTCACCGGCGCCTCGACCACGCGTTGCGCGCGGTACGAATCGAGGTAGGTGGTCGCATGCGCCGAAACCACGCCGACCAGCCGGCTGCGCGCACCGGTGAACGCGCGTGCCGCGGCCGCGGCGCAAAAGCCGGAACCCTGGCCGATCGGCACGAAGACCACGTCGGGCTCGTCGCCGCGCGCGAAGCTGGAGAAGAACTCGACCCAGTACGTCGCCACGCCGCGGATCAGGTCAGGGTGGAACGACGGCACCATGTGCAGGCCGTCGCGCTGCGCCAGGGCGATCGCGAATTCGCGCGCGGCCTGGAAGTCCTCGCCGTGTTCGAGCAACTGCACGCCGAGCGCGCGCATCGCCGCGTTCTTCTCGACGGAATTGCCGTGCGGCACGACGATGGTCGCGGCGATGCCGTGCCGGCGTGCGGCAAAGCCGACCGACTGGCCGTGGTTGCCGCGCGTCGCGGAGATCACGCCCTGCTTGCCATCGTTCGACGAGGCGAGCCGCGCGAAGTAAGTGAGGCCGCCGCGCACCTTGAACGCGCCGGCGGGCGTGTGGTTCTCGTGCTTCACCCACACAGTCATGCCCAGGCGCTGCGCCAGCAACGGCCACGCGTATTGCGGCGTCGGCGGCACAGCCTCGCGCACGATGCGCTGGGCGGATTCGATTTCCTCGCGGGTGAAGCGCATCGTCAGGCTCCTTGCGACTCGAGCCGGACGCGCCCGCGCGGCGTGTCGAGGACGGCGACGAGATTCGCCGCAGCTTCGCGTGGCGCCGGTTGGGCGAGCCCGATCGAGTGGTACGCCGCCTGCAGCGCGGCGGCCTGCGGATGCATCACCTCGACCGAACGCAGGGCAATCCCGCAGTCCGGGAGGTTGTCGCACGGATGCATGTCGCCCCATTCGATCAAGGTCGGCATCACGCCGTCGTGCAAGCGCCGGCCGTCGTCGCGCACCGTGATCTTCCAGCGCAGCATGCCTTGCGGCGTCGCCCGCTCGGCCGCGAGGAGGGTGCCGCGCTCGATGCCGCGCTCGCGCAGTGCCGACGTCGCTGCCACGGCGTCGTTCGTGCGTGCGACGAAATGGACGAGCCGCGGGCCGGCCGCGAGCACTTCGCGCATCTGCGTGTCGTCGAGGTCGAACCAGCGCGCGCGGCCGGGTGCGGCCGCGGCCGGGTCGATCGCCATGATCTCGAGATAGGAGCGCGCGAACGCGGGCGAGCCGATCGCGAATACACGGTTGTGCGTCGACATGAGTGGATGCGCGCCGCCCGCGGTGGGCGCGAACCCGAACGTCTCTTCGCACCACGCCAGGCCTTCGGCCAGCGAAGCCGCCGCGACGACGAGGTGATCGACTTCCGAATGCAGCATCACAGCAGGACGGTCCCTTCCACGCAGGTCACGCTCTCGCCGCCGATCCAGGTGTCGCCCTGCGCATCGCGCGTGACGTGCACACGGCCGGCCCGCCCCAGTGCCGTGCCTTGCGCGGCGACGTAAGTCTCGGGCGCGAGGCCGGCACCGATCAGCCATTGCGCCAGCGCGGCGTTGAGGCTGCCGGTCACCGGGTCTTCCGCCATGCCGTTGTTGCCGGGGAAGAAGGCGCGCACCTCGAACGCGATCGCATCGTCGCCGCCGCGCGCGCCCACGACGCCGACCTTGCCGCGCGGGCCCACCACGCCCACATCGAGGCCCGCGAGCACGGATGCGTCGGGCTTGAGCTGCAGCACGCGTTCGGCCGAGCCGAGCATCACGCCGCGCCAATTGGGCCCGTTGTCGCACCACGAGTGATGGAGGATCTCGTCGCGCTTCACGCCAAGGCCGCGCGCGATCAGCTGCACGTCGGCTTCGTCGAGCGGCCCGCTCTTGCGCAGCGGCGGCGCGGCGAACGCGAGCCGCGCGCCGTCGCGCCGCAACTTCACCAGGCCGACACCGCATTCCTGCACGACGTGCTCGCCGCGAGGGCGGCCGCCGGCCTGAAGCCACGCATGGCAGCTGCCGAGCGTGGGATGACCCGCGAACGGCAGCTCGCGGCCCGGGCAGAAGATCCGCACGCGGTAGTCGGCCTGCGCATTCGTCGGCGGCAGCAGGAACGTCGCTTCCGACAGGTTGGTCCAGTGGGTGAAGTGCTGCATCTCCTCGTCGGAGAGGCCGCTGCCATCGAGCACCACCGCGAGCGGATTGCCGCGATAGGCGACGGGCGTGAACACATCGACTTGCTTGAACGGGCGTTGGCGCATGGCGGTTTTCAGGCGAGCGAGAGGTCGAGGACGCCGCGCGCCGCATCGCGCGCGCGGATCGATTCATACCAGCGGTCGAGATGCGGCAGGGCGACTCGCGGCACCGGCGTGCCGCGCCAGCGATGGATTTCGCACGCGATCGGGATGTCGGCCATCGTGAAGGCGTCGCCGGCCATGAACGCCTGGCGCGACAGGTGCGCGTCGAGCATGCGCAGCAACGGTTCGGTGGCGGCGATGGAAGCGTCCACCAGTTTCGGCTGGCGCTTTTCCGCCGGCGTGCGCAGCAATTGCACGAACGCATCGCGGCCGGCCGGGTTCAGTGTGGTCTGTTGCCAGTCCATCCAGCGCTCGGCGTCGAAGCGCTGTTCGAGCGCAGCCGGATACAGCCCGCCCAGCGAGTGCTTCGCGCACAGGTAGCGCACGATCACGTTCGATTCCCACAGCGTCAAGCCGTCGTCCTCGATCGTGGGCACCAGCGAGTTCGGGTTCATCGCCAGGTAGGCGGGCGTCTTCACGATGCCGTATTCATGCCCCGCATCGACACGCTCGAACTCGATGCCGAGCCACTGCGCCGCGAGCACGACCTTGCGCACGTTGATCGAGGAGAGGCGGCCCCAGATCTTCAGCATGGCCGATCAGCTTTCACGGATCGCCTGCGCGAGCGCAGCAATGCCGATGTCGATCTGCTCGTTCGTCGCCGTCACGAACGACAGGCGCAGCGTGCGCGGATCGGGATCTTGCGCATAGAACGGCGCACCGGGCACGTAGGCCACGCCCTTGTCGACGGCCTTCGGCAGCAGCTGCGTCGCATCCATGCCCTGCGGCAGGCGCGCCCACAGGAACATGCCGCCATCGGGCGTGTTCCACTGCACGTCGAGACCTTTCATCTCGCGCCCCAGCGCGGCGAGCATTGCATCGCGTTGCGACTTGTAGAGCGCGCGGATCCGCGGCACATGGCGGCCGAGGAAGCCGTCCTTCATCACCTCGGCGACCATGCGCTGGTTGAAGCCGGGGCTGTGCAGGTCGGCGGCCTGCTTGGCTTGCAGCAACTTCGGGAAGACGTGCTGCGGGGCGACGACGTAGCCCAGGCGCAGGCCCGGCGCGAGCACCTTGGAGAACGAACCGAGGTAGATGCCGCCTTCGGGGTTGCGCGCCGTCAGGGGCGCGGGCGGGGGCGCGTCGAACCACAGGTCGCCGTACGGGTTGTCTTCGACGAGCGGCAGGCCCAGCTCGCTCGCGCGATGCGACAGCGCATCGCGGCGCGCTTCGCTCATCGTGCGGCCAGTCGGGTTCTGGAAGTTGGGCAGCACGTACAGGAAGCGCGCGCCCGTCGCGACATCGGCGAGGCTGTCGACGTCGACGCCTTCCGCATCGCTGCGCACGCCGACGATCTCGGGCTCCGTCGGCGCGAACGCCTGCAGCGCGCCGAGGTAGGTCGGCGTTTCGACGAGGATGCGTGACCCCGAGTCGACCAGCACCTTGGAGACGAGGTCCAGCCCTTGCTGCGAGCCGGTTGTGATCAGCACCTGCGACGCATCGACCTGCCACGGCAGCATGGCCGCGACCGCTTCGCGCAGCGGCGCGTAGCCTTCGCTCGCCGCGTATTGCAGCGCGCCGGGGCCGTCGGTATCGAGGACCTTGCCGCATGCGTCGCGGAACTCCGCCACGGGGAACGTCTTCGGCGAAGGCAGGCCGCCGGCGAAACTGATGATGCCCGGCCGCTCGGTGACCTTCAGGATCTCGCGGATCACGGACGGGTTCATGCGCTGCGCGCGGCGCGCGAGCACCCATTGCGTGTGTTGCAGGTCGTTGAGTTTCATTGGGGGACTTTCTGGCGGACGGGCATCTTCTTGCCGATGAACACGGTCGCGATCACGGCGCCGGCGAAGGCGAGCGTGGCGGCATCGATCGATTCGCCGAGCAGCGGCACGGCGAACATCATGCCGAGGAACGGCTGCACCAGCTGCACCTGGCTCACGCGCACGGTGCCGCCGAGCGCCAGGCCGCGGTACCACGCGAAGAAGCCCAGCCACATCGAGAACACCGCGACATATGCGAAGCCCCACCACGCGTGCGGCGCGAGTGCATGCGTCGGCCGCGCGAGGAAGGCCAGCGGCGCGGTGAGCGGGAGCGAGATGACCAGCGCCCAGCAGATGACTTCCTCGGCGCGCATGCGCTGCGACAGGCGCGCGCCCCACGCGTAGCCCACGGCGGCGCACGCCATCGCGCCGAGCAGCAGGAGGTCGGCCGGCGCGAGCGCGACCGAACCGCCGGCAGAGTGAAGCAGCGCATACGCGACGACGAGCACACTGCCCGCCAGCGCGCAGGCCCAGAAGCCGGCGGATGGGCGCTGTCGATGCAGCCACGCACCCACAGCCGCCGTGGCGAGCGGAAGCACACCGACGATCACGCTCGCGTGGACCGCGCCGACATATCGCATCGCGACCGACGTGAGCAGCGGAAAGCCGAACACCACGCCCGCGGCGGTGATGGCGAGCGCGGGCCACTCGTCTCCGCGCGGCCGCCGCGCGTGCGTGACGGCCAGGAAGACGGCGGACAGCCCCGCGGCGACAGCGGCGCGGCCGAGCGCGATGAACACGCCCGACATCTGCGGCGCCTCGGGCGTGCCGACCGCCAGCCGCGTCATCGGCAGCGTGAGCGCGAAGATCGCCACGCCCAGCGCGCCGAGCCACAGGCCCTGGCGCTCGGTGGCGGTCAGTCGCGGCGGCCCTTGCGTCGTCATGCGGATCACTGTACCGTTCGGGCCAGTACACCACCAGTACAGTCGGCCGGGTCAGTCGGCGATCTGTACTGGCGCGGCCGGCAATACACGAAAGGTTCCGCTCGCATGTTGATGAAGGCTTCGTCGCAGTCGCTCACCGAGCAGCTCGCGCTGCGCTTTGCCTCGCGCATCCACGACCGCCTGCTCGCGCCCGGCTCGCGCCTGCCGTCGGTGCGCCAGTGCGCGCAGCAGCAGGGCGTGAGCCCGTCGACCGTGGTGGCCGCGTACGACCAGCTGCTGGCGCAAGGCCTGGTCGAAGCGCGCAAGAATCGCGGCTTCTTCGTGCGTGAGAACTCGCGCACCGCGCCTGCGCCCACCGCGCCCGACGCGCGGTCGCTCGACGCGGCAACGGGCTTCGCCTCGACGCGCGCACCGATCGACGCCACGGCATTGATCCGCGGCATGTTCCGCACCATCGGCAACAAGCCGCAGCCGGGGATGGGCGCGTTCCCGCCGGACTGGCTCGAGTCCACGTTCATGCCGGCGGCGGTGCGCAAGGTCACTGGCACGCGCGTGCTGCAGGAGTTTTCGCTGCAATACGGCGAGCCGCGCGGCGACAGCGGCCTGCGCCGTGTGCTGTCGCAAAAACTCACGACGCTGAACATCCACGCGGCGCCGGAAAACATCATCACGAGCGTCGGCGCGACGCACGCGCTGGACATCGTGAGCCGCACGCTGCTGCGCCACGGCGATCACGTGATGGTCGAAGAGCCGGGCTGGGCGGTGGAATTCGCGCGCCTGCATGCGCTGGGCATGCGGCTGCTGCCCGTCCCGCGCCGCCCGGACGGCCCCGACCTCGACGTCATGGCGCGCTACTGCGAAGTGCACCAGCCCAAGCTGTACGTGAGCGTGAGCGTGTTCCACAACCCGACCGGCTATTGCCTCACGCCGGGCAGCGCGCATCGCGTGTTGCAACTCGCCAATCGGCACGGCTTCCACATCGTCGAGGACGACACGTACAGCCACATCGCGCCGGAACATGCGACGCGCCTGTGCTCGCTCGACGGGCTGCAGCGCACGATCCACGTGAGCGGCTTCGCGAAGATCCTCGCGCCCAACTGGCGCGTGGGCTTCCTCGCCGCGCATCCGTCGCTGGTCGAGCGGCTGCTCGACACCAAGCTGCTCGCCACGCTCACGACGCCGGCGCTGCTGGAAAAGGCGCTGGCCCTGTGCATCGAGCAGGGCCAGTTGCGCCGCCACGCCGAGCGCATCCGCACGCGGCTCGACGCGGCGCGCAGCCGCAGCGTGAAGCTGGCGCTGGCGGCCGGCTGCAAGTTCGCGGCGCCGCCGGCGGGCCTGTTCGGCTGGGTCGATACCGGCGTCGACACCGACGCGCTCGCGCAGCGCATGCTCGACGAAGGTTACCTGCTCGCCCCGGGCGCGCTGTTCCACGCCGACCGCAAGCCGTCGACGCTGATGCGGATCAACTTCGCGACCACGCAGGACGCGGCGTTCTGGAAGAAGTACGCGGAGCTGGTGAAGGCGATGCGTTAGAGCATCTCGTCGGGCGCGAACGGCGCGATCGCACCGGCCATCAGCTTCTGCTTCCACGTCGCCTCGGGCTCGCTCGTGGAGTCCTTGAAGCTCGCGCCGGCCGGCGCTTTCCACAGGAAGCCCTCGCCGCGGCGTTCGAGCAGGTAAGAGCCGTGATCGATCATGTCCTCGATGCTCGCGGTGCAGGCCTTCGCGAACGCGGCGCTGCGGATCACCAGCCCGACTTCGCTGTTCTTCATCTGCGAACGCAAGTCGAGGTTCATCGAGCCGATCACGGCGAGCCGCCCGTCGATGATCACGGCCTTCGAATGCAGGCTCGCGCGCGAGCCGTTGCCCTTCGAGCCGCCGCCGGCCGAGCCGAGCCCGGCGTTCGAGCCGACGGCGAAGCCGGTCACGCCGCGCGCGGCGCGCATCTCGTGCACCTCGACGCCGTCGGCCAGCAGGGCCTTGCGATAGCGTGCGTAACCCGCGTGCGCGGCCGGCGCGTCGTTCGACGCCAGCGAGTTCGTGAGCACGCGCACGCGCACGCCGCGCTGCTTGAGCTGTTCGAAGCCTGCCATCATCTGCGCGCCGGGCACGAAATACGGCGAGACGATGAGCACGTCGTGCTTCGCGCTGTCCATGAGCTGGAGCAGGCCGTCGATCACGGTGTCGCCGGCGTTCACTTCGTCGTCGTCGGGGCCGACCTTGCCGGGCTTGTCGATCAGCAGCACCGAGGGCGCCCACGTGAAATGCATCGCGTCGAGGTCGAATTCAGCGCGCTTCGCATGCTCGACGTCGCTCGGATTCACATTGGGCAGGACCGTCGCCGGATCCGGCTGGGACGCGGCGGCCGCCGGCAACGGCGCGAAGCGCGCGGCGCCGTCCTGGTGCGCCGGTTCCTGCCTCAACCGCTCGAGATCCTGCGGCGTGACGAGCGACTGCATCGGGTACGCGAGGTCGTCGTTCCAGTAGCGGTCGAAGCTGGCCGCCATGTCGCGCACGATGCGGCCGCCGGCGAGCACATCGAGGTCCACGAAGTTGCTCTTGCCGTCGGCGCCGAAGTACGCGTCGCCGAGATTTCGCCCGCCCGTGATCCCGACAGCGCTGTCCACGACGAACAGCTTGTTGTGCATGCGCTTGGCGATGCGCCCGGCGTCGTGCAGCGAGCCGACGATGTGGCCGATGAGCGAGTCGCGCGCGCCGGGCAGCGGATTGAACAGGCGGATCTGCACGTTCGGCTCGAACGCCAGGCGCAGCACCTGCGCGTCCTTGCCGACGGTGTTGAAGTCGTCCAGCAGCAGGCGGATGCGCACGCCGCGCCGCGCGGCCGCACGCAGCGCCTCGAGCAGCAGCTCGGTGCTGCCGTCCGCGTGCACGGCGTAGTACTGCAGGTCGATCGAGCGTTGGGCCGCGCGGATCAGCGCCAGCCGGCTCGCATACGCGGCATCGACGCCGGCCAGCAGGATGAACCCGGAGTCGGAACGCGCGTGGTCCTGCGCGCGCTTGCCGGCGACGAGCTGGCCCAGCGCCGTCCGTTCCGGCGCATCGAATGCTTGCGAAGGCGTGCGTTGGACGTTCGTCGGCAGGCTCGCGCACCCGGCGGCCCAGGTGGCAAGCAGCAGCGCCAGCAGCCACTGGCGCGCCGATCCCTTCCTGCTGCCGCGTATGAACGGGGCGAGTCCGGACTCGATCCACGATGACATCGCACCCACTCTAGCGGCGGGCTCGCGCGCCGGGGCGCCGCGAAGGTCAGCTGTGCGCGCTTGCGCGTGCCGGACAAATCCTCAACCGGCTGTGCTGCCCAGCGCTTCCCACCGCTCGAGCGCAACCAGCAGCTCTTCCTCGATCTGCGCGCTGCGCTGAGCGAGTTGTGCAGCGCGCTCGGGCTCGCGCGCGTACAAGCTGCCGTCGGCGAGTTCTGCGTGAATCGTCTTCTGCTCGCCTTCGAGCGCATCGATCAGCGCGGGCATGCCTTCCAGCTCGCGCTGCTCCTTGTAGCTCAGCTTGCGCCGGGCCGGGCTCTTGCGCGTATCCGGCTTGGCGACAGCGGGCTCGGGCGCTGCCGCAGCACGTGCAAGCGCAGTCGCACGGCGCGATTGAGTCAGCCAATCCTCGACGCCGCCTTCGTACTCGCGCCAGCGGCCGGCGCCTTCGAAGACGATCGTGCTCGTCACCACGTTGTCGAGGAACGCCCGGTCGTGGCTCACCAGGAACACCGTGCCTTCGTAGTTTTGCAGCAGGTCTTCGAGCAGTTCGAGCGTGTCGATGTCGAGGTCGTTGGTCGGTTCGTCGAGCACCAGCACGTTCGCCGGGCGCGCGAACAGGCGCGCGAGCAGCAGGCGATTGCGCTCGCCGCCGGACAGCGAGCGCACCGGCGAGTTCGACCGCGCCGGCGAGAAGAGGAAATCGCCGAGGTAGCTCTTCACGTGCTTGCGCTGGCGGCCGATCTCGATCCATTCGCTGCCGGGGCTGATGAAGTCCTCCAGCGTCGCGTCGGGGTCGAGCGCCTCGCGCATCTGGTCGAAGTACGCGACCTGCAGGTTCGTGCCGCGCCGCACCTTGCCCTCGTCGGGCGCGAGCTCGCCGAGGATCAGCTTGAGCAACGTGGTCTTGCCCGCACCGTTCGGCCCGATCACGCCGACCTTGTCGCCGCGCAGGATGGTGGCCGAAAAGTCGCGCACGACGGTGTTCGCGCCGAACGACTTCGTGACGTGGGCGAGTTCGGCGACGATCTTGCCGGTGGGCAGGCCCGTCGCGACGTCGAGCTTGACGCTGCCCAGCGCGGCGCGGCGGGCGGCTCGCGTGCCGCGCAGGGTTTCGAGCCGCGCGATGCGGCTTTGCGAACGCGTGCGGCGCGCCTCCACGCCCTTGCGGATCCACACTTCTTCCTGCGCCAGCAGCTTGTCCGCCTTCGCGTTGATGACCGCCTCCTGCGCGAGTTGCTCCTCCTTCTGCTGCTGGTAGCGCGAGAAGTTGCCCGGGTACGAGCGCAGCCGGCCGCGATCGAGTTCGACGATGCGGGTGGCGACGCGGTCGAGGAAAGCCCGGTCGTGCGTGATCGTCACCACGCTGCCGCGAAAGGCGATGAGCAGATCCTCCAGCCATTCGATCGAATCGATGTCGAGGTGGTTCGTCGGTTCGTCGAGCAGCAGCACGTCGGGCCGGCGGACCAGTGCCTGCGCCAGCGCGACGCGCTTGCGCGTGCCGCCCGACAACGTCGCAATGCGCGCTTGCGGGTCGAGGTGCAGCCGTTGCAGCGTCTCGGCGACGCGCTGCTCCCAATGCCAGCCGTCGCGCGCCTCGATCGCCCGCTGCAGCGCGTCGTGGTCGCCGCGGCCGTGGCTGTAGTCGTCGATGAGCGCCAGCACTTCGGCGAGCGCAGCCTTCACTTCGTCGAACACCGTGCTGCCTTCGGCGAACGCCGGTTCCTGCGGCACGTAGGCGATCGTGATGCCTTGTTGCAATTGCAGCGTGCCGTCGTCCGCGTGCTCGATGCCCGCGAGGATCTTCAGCAGCGAGGATTTGCCCGCGCCGTTGCGCCCGATCAGGCCGACGCGCTCCTGCGCTTCGAGCGCGAAGTCGGCGTGGTCCAGCAGCGCGGCCTCGCCGTAGGCAAGTTGCGCATCGAGCAGGGTGACGAGGGCCATGGGAGCGGGCGATTATCCGGCCTGCAATGGAGCGCCGCCCCTATCCCGCACGGGATGGCACCGATATAGTGGCCTGTCGAGGAGCTTGACGCGAGGAGTGCCAGTGGAACTGCAGATCAACGGCAAGGCGGTGACGGTCGATGCGGAGCCCGAAATGCCGCTGTTGTGGGTGCTGCGCGACCTGCTCGGCATGACGGGAACCAAGTTCGGCTGCGGCGTCGCGGCCTGCGGCACATGCACCGTGCGCATCGACGGCCAGGCCGCGCGCTCGTGCGTGGTGCCCGTCGGCAGCGTCGTCGGAAAAAAGGTGCAGACGATCGAAGCGCTCGGCACGCCGGGCCACCCGCATGCGCTGCAGCTGGCGTGGACCGCCGAACAGGTGCCGCAATGCGGCTATTGCCAAAGCGGAATGTTGATGGCCGCGGCCGCGCTGCTGGAGAAGACGCCGAAGCCGACCGATGCGCAGATCGATGAAGCGATGACGAACATCTGCCGCTGCGGCACGTACCAGCGCGTGCGCGCCGCGATCAAGCGCGCGG
>DATBPW010000447.1:0-5068 GCA_036561125.1 Ramlibacter sp.
TACAGCATCTTCTCGCGCGCCAGCGCGCGGTCCTGCGCGGACAGTGCCTTGTCCTCGAACGCCTTGAGTTCCGGCGTGATGAAGCGCTCGGCGTTCTTGAGGGTCTGGCGGCGGCGGTAGTCCGTGGGCACCTTGTCCAGCTGGCCCTGCGTGACTTCGATGTAGAAGCCGTGCACCTTGTTGAACTGCACGCGCAGGTTGGCGATGCCGCTGCGCGCGCGCTCGCGCGTCTCGAGGTCCAGCAGGAAGCCGTCGCAGTTGTCGGCGATCGCGCGCAGTTCGTCGAGGTCCGCGTCGTGGCCCGTCGCGATCACGCCGCCGTCGCGCACCAGCGCAGCGGGTTCTTCCATCAGCGTGCGCGCGAGCAGCAAAGGGCACTCGGGCGGCGGAGTGAGGTGGTCGCGGATGTCGCCCAGCAACCCGCCTTGCGGCTCGAGGCGACGCGCGAGCACCGCCGCTTTCTCGAGCGACCAGCGCAGCCCGACCAGCTCGCGCGGGCGCACCTGCCGCAGCGCGATGCGCGCGGTGATGCGCTCCACGTCGCTGCAGCCTTTCAGGTCGTGGCGCAGCGCCTGCCCCAAGCCCTCGCGCAGCGCGCCGATCGCATCGTGCCGCTGCATCGCCAGCGCGCGCTCGCGCCGGGGCTCCAGCAGCCACGACTTCAATGCGCGGCTGCCCATGCCGGTCATGCAGGTGTCGAGCAGCGAGAACAGTGTCGGCGACTCCTCGCCGCGCAAGGTCTGCACGAGTTCCAGGTTGCGGCGCGTCGTGGGCGGCAGGTCGATCAGCTCGTCGTCGCGTTGCACCTGCAGGCTTTGCACGTGCGACAGCTGCCGGCCCTGCGTGTGTTCGGCATACGTGAGGAGCGCGCCGGCGGCGGCGTGCGCGCAGAACATGTCGTCGGCGCGCCAGGCGGCGAGCGTCGCACTATTGAGTTGCTCGAGCAGCTTGCGCAGGCCCAGGCCTTCGTCGAACGCCCACTGCGGCCGTTGCGCGAGCGCGAAACCCGCGTTGGACTTCGCGCTCTTCAACCGGTGTTCGAACGCATCGGTGACGTCGGCGCCGTACAGAACTTCGCTCGGCGCTATGCGCGCGATCCACGCTTCGAGCTCGTCGCCCGCACATTCGGCGAGCTGCAGTGCGCCTTGCGTGACGGACAACCACGCGAGCCCGAGCTTGTGCCGCGACCCCTGGTGCACGGCCAGCAGGATCGCCTCGGCCTTGTCGTTCATCAGCTCGGTGTCGGTGAGCGTGCCGGGCGTGACCACGCGCACCACCTTGCGTTCGACCGGGCCCTTGGACGTGGCGACGTCGCCCACCTGCTCGCAGATCGCGACCGATTCGCCCTGGCGGATCAGGCGCGCGAGGTAGCCATCGACGGAATGGAACGGCACGCCCGCCATCACGACGGGCTCGCCGGCCGACGAGCCGCGCTTGGTCAACGTGATGTCCAGCAGGCGCGCGGCCTTTTCCGCGTCCGAATAGAACAGCTCGTAGAAATCGCCCATGCGGTAGAAGACGAGCGTGTCGGGGTACTCCGCCTTGACTCGCAAAAACTGCTGCATCATGGGAGTGTGATGCCCAAGGTCGGCGAGGAGGGGATTCGGCGCGCTGCTCATGCAGCGCCGATTATCGCGGTGTGCCGGCGGGCGCTTCGAGCGATTCGTTGATCTGGCGGGTGCGCGGCAGGCTCGCGGGGTATTCGCGCGCCAGCCACGTGATCATTTCCTCGCGCACGCGGCAGCGCAGGTCGAACAGCTTGCCGGCGTCGGCGGCGGACATCAGGATGCGCACCTCCATCGTCTGCTCGGTCGCATCGGTCACCTGCACGACGAAAACGCGCTGGTCCCATTCGGGCGCGGCGGCCACCACCTGCTTCGCCTGGCTGCGCAGCGCATCGACGGGCGTGGCGAAGTCCAGGTGCAGCAGCACAGTGCCCATCAGCTGCGACGTCGTGCGCGTCCAGTTCTCGAACGGGTTCTCGATGAACCAGTTCAGCGGGATGACCAGCCGCCGGTCGTCCCACAGGTGCATCACGACGTAGGTGCCCGTGATTTCCTCGACCTTGCCCCACTGGTCCTTCACGATCAGCACGTCGCCCATGCGGATCGGCTGGGCCAGCGCGATCTGCAAACCGGCGATCAGGTTGCTGAAGACCGGCCGCGCGGCCAGGCCCGCGACGATGCCCACCAGCCCCGCCGACGCGAGCAGGCTCGCGCCCAAATGCCGCGCGCCCGGGAAACTCATGAGCACCACGGCCGCGCCGGCGATCAGCACGAGCGTCTGCGCGCTGCGCGACAGCACACTCGCCTGCGTGCCGATGCGCCGCGCTTGCAGGTTGTCGGCCACGTCCGTCGGGTGTTGCGCGATCACGCCGTTGGCGACGCCCTGCACGACGGCCATCGCGAACCATGTCAGCGCGCTCATCAGCAGCACGGCGTTGACGTGCCGCACCGCGGCGATCGAGGCGAGCGTGTCCGGCGCCGTGCTCCACACCATCTGCAAGGCGATGAGCGGCAGCGCCGCACCGGCCGCGGGCTCGGCGCTCTTCAACATCGCGTACAGCACCGGTGTGCGCGAGCGCGTGGCGCGATACAGGATCGCGGCCAGCACGCGGTGCACCACCAGCGCCGCCACGACCGCGGCCAGCGCAATCGCTGCCGTCACCAGCCAGGGTTCGTCGCGAAAGTACGTCTCGATCACCGGCAGGCCCTACTCGTCTCCCTCGGGCTCGGCGCCTTCCACCTGCGCGCTCGGCCTCGTCTTCGGCTCGACGAGCTGCAGCACGTTGTCGCGCACCTCGCGCTTTTCGGCGACCGATGCGAACTTGCTGTACTTGTGCAGGATGGAGACCATCTGGCCGTAGATCTTCGGGTTGCCGGCGACGCACTCCTTCTGCTCCAGGAAGTCGGGCTCGCCGGTGAAGTTGCCGATCAGCCCGCCCGCCTCGGTGACGAGCAGCGAACCCGCGGCGACGTCCCATGGCGACAGGCCCGTCTCGAAGAAGCCGTCGGTGAAACCCGCGGCGACATAGGCGAGGTCGAGCGCGGCCGCGCCCGGGCGGCGCAGGCCGGCCGTGCGCTGCATGATCTCGGCCATCATGCGCAGGTAGTTGTTGAAGTTGTCGCCCGGGCGGAACGGGAAGCCCGTCGAGATGAGCGAATTCTTCAGGTCCGTGCGCTTGCTCACGCGCATGCGGCGCTCGTTGACGAACGCGCCGCGCCCCTTCGTCGCGGTGAACAGGTCATTGCGCGTGGGGTCGTAGATGCACGCCTGTTCGACGCGCCCCTTCACCTGCAGCGCGATGCTGATGCAGTAGACCGGGAAGCCGTGGATGAAGTTGGTGGTGCCGTCCAGCGGATCGATGATCCACACGTGGTCCGAGCCCTGCCGTCCGTGTTCCTTGCCCGATTCCTCGGCCCAGATCGCGTGGCCGGGGTAGGCGCCCAGCAGCGTTTCGATGATCACCGCTTCGCTCGCATGGTCGACTTCGGTGACGAAATCGTTGACCTGCTTTTGCGACACGCGCACGGCTTCGACATCGAGCGCCGCGCGGTTGATGAGGGCGCCGGCGGCGCGGGCGGCCTTCACGGCCGTGTTGAGCATCGGATGCAGGTTGGGGGACGACATGAGTTGTTGGAAGAGCGGGAGGCCGCCCCGGCGATGCGAGGCAGCGAAGGGATCGATTTTACAGGGTTGACGTACATCAACGGGCCGGGCGCCGCCGCGCCGAACAATGGCCCATGCTCCAGATCCGCCTGCACGGTCGCGGGGGACAAGGCGTCGTCACCGCGGCCGAGATGCTTTCCATTGCCGCGTTCGAGGAGGGCCGCTTCGCGCAGGCCTTCCCGAGCTTCGGCTCCGAGCGCACCGGCGCGCCCGTGGTCGCGTTCTGCCGCATCGACGACAAGCCCATCCGCCTGCGCGAACCGGTGCTGCATCCCGATGTGCTGATCGTGCAGGACCCGACGCTGCTGCACCAGGTCGACGTGTTCCAGGGGCTAGCCGCCGACGGCTACGTGCTGATCAACAGCAAGCGCACGTTCGACGAGCTCGGCCTGGGCGAGATCGCGCAGCGCTTCCGCCGCGAACGGCTCATCACCCTGCCCGCCACCGAGATCGCGCTGCGCCATCTCGGCCGCCCGCTGCCCAACGCGGTGCTGCTCGGCGGGTTCGCCGCGCTCAGCGGGCTGCTCACGCTCGAATCCGTGCAGCACGCGATCCGCGACACGTTCGGCGGCGCGATCGCTGAAAAGAACGAAGCCGCCGCGGCGGAGGCCCATGCGTTCGTGCTGGGCGCGATGAAGGAAACCGGACATGCTCAAGCAGATTGAAGGCTCGCGCGCGGTCGCGGAAGGCGTGGCGCTGTGCCGGCCCGAGGTGATCTGCGCCTACCCGATCTCGCCGCAGACGCACATCGTCGAAGGCCTCGGCGAGCTGGTGAAGAGCGGCGCCTTGTCGCCGTGCGAATTCATCAACGTCGAGAGCGAATTCGCGGCGATGAGCGTGGCGATCGGCGCGAGTGCGACCGGCGCGCGCAGCTACACAGCCACTGCGAGCCAGGGGTTGCTGTTCATGACCGAAGCCGTCTACAACGCGTCGGGGCTCGGGCTGCCGATCGTCATGACGGTGGCCAACCGCGCGATCGGCGCGCCGATCAACATCTGGAACGACCACAGCGATTCGATGAGCCAGCGCGATTGCGGCTGGCTGCAGTTCTTCGCCGAGACCAACCAGGAAGCGCTCGACCTGCACATCCAGGCGTTCCGCATCGGCGAGGAGCTGTCGATGCCGGTGATGGTGTGCATGGACGGCTTCATCCTCACGCACGCGTTCGAGCGCGTCGACATGCCCAAGCAGGAAGACGTCGACGCGTTCCTGCCGCCGTACGAGCCGCGGCAGGTGCTCGACCCGGCCGAGCCGGTGTCGATCGGCGCGATGGTCGGGCCCGAAGCGTTCATGGAGGTGCGTTATCTCGCGCACGCGAAGCAGACGATGGCGCTGGGGCTGATCCCCGAGATCGCGCGCGAGTTCGAGGAGCGTTTCGGCCGCGCGTCGGGCGGCCTCG
>DATBPW010000448.1:0-7022 GCA_036561125.1 Ramlibacter sp.
GAACTCCACCTTCACTTCGTAGACGATCTCCTTCGTCATCCCATCTTCCCCGGCAGCCACAGCGCGATGATGGGAAACGCGATCAGGATCACGAGCCGGATGATGTCCGTTGCGACGAAGGGCAGCACGCCCTTGAAGATGGTGGTGAAGCTCACGTCCTGCACCACGCTCTTGATCACGAACACGTTCATGCCCACGGGCGGATGGATCAGGCCGAGCTCCACCGTCATCACGATGATCACGCCGAACCAGATCGGATCGAACCCGAGGTGCGTGACGACGGGGAAGATGATCGGCACGGTGAGGATGATCATCGCCATCGCGTCCATCAGGCAGCCGAGCACGAGGTACATCACCATGATCAGCGCGAGCACGCCATACGAGCCGACGCCGAGGCCGGTGAGGAACTCGGTGATCTTCTGCGGCGTCTGCGTGATGGTGAGGAAGTAGCCGAACATCAGCGCGCCGATCAGCACGGTGAACACGGCGGCGGCGGTGCGCGTGGCCGAAAGCAGCGCCTCCTTGATCTTCGCGCGATCGAGCTTGCCGCGGATGACGCCGAGGATGAACGCGCCGCTCGCGCCGACGCCGCCCGCTTCGGTCGGCGTGAAGAAGCCGCCGTACAGGCCGCCGATCACGAAGAGGAACAGCACCAGCGGCGCCCACACGGCCTTCAGGTCCGACGCGCGCTCCTTCCACGGCTTGAGTTCGCCGCGCGGCAGCCAATCGGGCTTGACGCGCACGATGATGCCGATGGTGACCACGTACAGCAGCATCGCGAACAGGCCGGGGATGATGCCCGCCATGAACAGCTTGCCGATGTCCTGCTGCGTGAGGATCGCGTACACCGCCAGCACGGTGGACGGCGGCAGCATCGCGCCGAGCGTGCCGCCCGCCGCGATGACGCCGGTGGAAAAGGACTGCGGGTAACCGAAGCGGCGCATCTCGGGGTACGCCACGCTGGAGAAGGTCGCCGCAGTCGCAACCGAGGAACCGCAGATGGCGGCGAAGCCGCCGCACGCGAGCACGGTGGCCACGCCGAGGCCGCCGCGCAAATGGCCGATCATGGAGTTGGCGGCCTTGAACAGCTCGCGGCTGACACCCGACACCGACACGAACGCGCCCATCAGCATGAACATCGGGATCACGCCGAAGGTGTAGTCGGTGACCGTGCGCATCGAGGTCTGCCCGACGAGCTTGAGCGCCGGCCCGGCGCCCGCGATCAGCGAGTAGCCGGTGATGCCGACGAGGCCCATGGCCATGCCGACGGGAACGCGCAGGAGCATCAGTGCGAACAGCGCGATGAAGCCGGCCAGGGCGATGACGTCCGTCGAAGCCATCACTCGTTCGCTTTCTGGTCGTAGTGTTCCTCGTGCAGGGCGTCGGGCTTGAACACGAGGCGCCACGTGCGGATGGCGATGAGGATCACCGCGCACACATCACCGACCCACGCGACGGCGTAGAACGGCCACGTGGGCAGGTTCAGGTCGAACGTGAGCACGTGGTCCATGTAGGTGTTCCGCACCTTGTCGACGAGCATGGCGGTCTGCACCGTCACCACGAACAGGAGCACGAGCGTGGCGAAGACGTCGATGTTGCGCTTCCACTTCCGGTTCGCCGCCGACCACACCAGGTCCACCGTGATGTGGCCGCCGCGGTAGCTGGTCGCCGCGATGCCCCAGAAGATCAGGATGCCCAGCAGCATCCGGCCGAAGTCGTAGTAGTCGGGGATCGACCAGCTGAAGAACTTGCGCAGCGTGACGTTGACGAAGATGTTGAGCGCGACGATCCCGACGAAGATCGCCGCCGCCCATTCGATGCCGTTGATGAAACGGTCGGCGAATCCCGCCTTCTTCACAGGTTGGATTTGTACTTGACGAGCGTCTGCTTCAGCGAGTCGAGCACCTGCTTCGGGTCGGCGCCGGCCTTCTTCACGCCGTCGGCCCATTGCTGCTCCACCGGCGCGACGGCGGTGCGCCACGCCTGCAGTTGCTCGGGCGTGAGCTTGTAGACATCGTGGCCCGGCTCCGCGGCGATCTTGGCGCGGCCGGCGATCTCGAAGTCGGCCCAGGCGCTGCCGATCTTTTCCGCCCACTCGGGCGTGCAGTGGTCGTCGATGACCTTCTTCTGCGCGGCCGACATGGCGTTGTACTTGTCGTTGTTCATCACCCAGACGAAGGGCGTGACGTACAGCGGCACGTCCATGTGGTACTTCACCACCTTGTCGATGCCGAAGAGGATGAGCGAGCCCCACGGGAAGGTGATCGCGTCGGCCACGCCGCGCTCGAGCATGTCGCGCGCCTCGGGCGCCGACGATTGCACGTTGGTCCCGCCCAGCGTGGTGACCATCTGGCCGATGGTCGCCGTGGCCGGGCGCACCTTCATGCCCTTCAGGTCGGCGGGCATCACCACCTTCTTCTTCGCATGCAGTGCGCCGGGATCGTGCGCGAACGCGAAGCAGAAATGCACGTCCTTCATTTCCTTCGCGGCGTACGGCCGGTACCACGTATCGATCGCGGCCGAACCCGCCTTGGCGTTGCTGATCATGAACGGCAGCGACGCCGCGGCGAAGATCGGGAAACGGCCCGGCTGGTAGCCGGGGTTCACATACGAGAAGTCGGCGATGCCGTCGCGCGCCATGTCGTAGTGGTCGAAGGCCTTGCCCAGCTGCTCGCCGGGGAACAGCGTGGACGTGATCGTGCCGCCCGACTGCTTCCTGATGTCGTCGGCCCAGGCTTGCAGCGCGGGATTGAGGGCGTGCTGCGCGGGCACCCAGCTCGAAAGCTTGAGGGCCACGGGCTTGTCCTGCGCCTGCGCGCCGGCCGCGAGGGCGGCTGCGAACGCGAGGGCGGCGATCTGGAAGCGGTGCTTCATGGGGCGGTCTCCTTCGAAGGTTACTTTGTATAACTAACGGGTGCGCTCGGGAATTCTGGTTTCCACCCGGCGCACGAAGCGGATCGGCTGCTCCTTGACCGGCCGGGGTGGCGCGCCATGGGCGATCAGGGATGCGTCGAGTGCCTTGCCGGCATCGTCGGCCAGCGCGGCTTCGCGCGCATCCGCAATTGCCCGGGCCGCGGCCTGCGCGTCGGGCCCGTGCGCAAGGTGCCCGAGCACGTGCAGCAGGTTCCCCTTGCCGCGCTCGTTGGTCGTGCCGTAGCCCTTGATGAGGCGCCCGCACAGCGCGATCTCCAGGCCGAGTCGGACGTCGCGCTTCGTGCCGTCGACGATGCCGGCGAGCCACTTGTCGATCATGGCCTGCTCCGCGGCATAGCGGCTGCCCCTGGGGCGCAGCCACTTCAAGCCCGCGAGCAGGCGCAGCGCCAGCATCCCGCCCACCTTGTGCGCGCCGAGCTTGACCGGCAGCGACCACGATTGCTTCGCCATGCGCGAGGCCAGCGATGGCGGCAGCAGCGCCGCGAACTCCGCCGCACCGGGCTTGAAGTGGTCGTAGATGCGCACGACTTCGCCCGGCTTCGCCTTCACTTCGCGCCGGACGCGATCGAAGCGCGACGCGCGGCTCTTGAGGTCCGCCACGCGGACGATGTCGTCGAACGCCATCCACAGTGCGAGCCAACGCGCGGTCTCGTGCACGATCGAACCGCCGCCACCGGCGCTGCGTTCGGCTTGGCCCACCGCGGCCAGCCTTTGCTCGTACAGCGATGCGTACGACGGGCCTTGGTAGTCGATGAGGCGCTGCTTGCCGAGCGCGATGACCTGTTCCGTCGTCAATGCGGATTCGCTGTGCGTTGCCACTTCACGCGCGGCCTGGCAAATGGCGAACGCCTGCGCGAACCCGCGCAAGCTGGCCTGCGCGCTGGCGCCGCCGCCTTCGCGGATCGCGTTCTCGTAATCGTCGCGCGTGAACGGGAACACGCCGCTCGCCGCGACGGCGCCGAGCATCACGGCGCTCACCACCGTGCCGCAATCCTTCGCCACCGCGTTCATGTCGAAGACGCGATGCTCGCGGCTGAACTCGCGCACGACGGCGAGGAGTTGGTCGTCGTCGACGCGGCCGTCGCCCATCTGCATGCGCTCGGCCGTCGTGAGCGCGCGCGCCGACGACGTGATCACCACCGTGCGCTTCGGCCCGGCCATGCCGTTGGCCATCTGGCGCGCGGTCTCGAGCAGTTCCGACGAGACGATCGCATCGAGCGCGCCGGGCACGGGGTTGAGGCTGAACACCGGCTTGCGCCCGCCCAGCGTGGACAGCGGCAGCGGAAACACTTCGACGTAGTAGGTGGTCGCCCCGGTGCGCTGCGCCACGCCCGGGATCGACGTCGCTTGCGCCGCGTAGCCGCCCTGGCGCGCGGCGTTCACGATCCAGTCGGTGAGCACGCCGCCGCCTTCGCCACCCAGCGCACAGACCAACAGGGACAGCGGTTGCGAGTTCATGCCGGTTGCAGCGCGCGCACGATCGCACCGCGAATCGATTCGAAGATGCGCTCGTGCCACTTCGGGTTCTGCACGATCTCCGCGCGGTAGAACGAAGGGCACAGCGTCGCCGCGTGCGCGTTCTCGCCGCACAGGCCGCAGCCGACGCAGCCGTCGATCACGGTCGCGACCGGGTCGACCTTGAGCGGGTCGGGGTTGTCCTTCAACGTGAGCGTCGGGCAACCCGACAGTCGAATGCAGGCGTGATCGCCGTTGCACACGTCCTCGTCCACGCCGTACTTCACGCGCACGACGCGCTTGCCCTTCTTGAGCAGGTTCGCGACCCAGGGCTTCAGGCGCCGCTGCCGCTCGAGCTGGCATTCGCCTTCCGCGACGATCACCTTCAGCCCGTCGAAGTCGGACGTGAACGCCTCCTCGAGCGTTTTCTTGACGTTGGCGACCTCGTACGTGTGCACGGTCCGCAGCCACTTCACGCCCAGGCCCTGCAGCGTCGATTCGATCGTGCGGTTGGTGTGCACCACGCTCGCGCCCTTGTCGGCGGCGCTCGACTTCGCCGCCTCGTGGGGCGTGGAGATCAGCTCCTGCGTGCCCGTCGCCGACGAATAGCCGTTCTTGAAGATCACCAGCACCGCGTCGTCGCCGTTGAACAGCGCCGACTGCACGCCCGTGAGCAGGCCGTTGTGCCAGAAGCCGCCGTCGCCCATCACCGCGAGCGTGCGCCGCTGCATCACGGGCGACACGCCCGCGCGCGATGCGAGGCTCATGCCGTAGCCCAGGATCGAATGGCCCATCGAGAACGGCTCGAACGTGCCGAAGGCATGGCAGCCGATGTCGGCCGCGATGTGCACGGGGCCGATCTCCTGCTGCGCGAGCTTGAGCGCGGAGAACACGGGGCGCTCGGGGCAGCCGATGCAGAACGACGGCGGACGCACAGGCAGCGCGTGGCCCAATGCCGCCGCCACGTCGGTGCGCGTCTTGCGCACGGAGCCGAGCCACCCGCTGTCGCGGCCGAGGAATTTCGCGAGCCCTTGCACCAGCACTTCGACCGTGTACTCGCCGCCCATGGGCAGCACGTCCTTGCCGTGCAGCTTCGCCTGCACGTCGCGGCGGCGCAGGTGCGTCGCGATTTCCTGTTCGATGTATTCCGGCTGGCCTTCCTCGACGACGAGCACCGCCTGCTTGCCGATGCAAAAGCCGGCGACCTGCTCCGGCACGATCGGGTAGGCGACGTTGAGCACCAGCAGCGGGATCTCCGTGTTGCCGAACGCGTCCGCGAGGCCGAGCATCTGGAGCGAGCGGATCAGCGCGTTGTAGATGCCGCCTTGCACGACGATGCCGACGTCGCCGCGCGTGCCCGGGAAGATCTCGTTCAACTCATGGTCGACGATGTACTTGCGCGCCGCGGGGAGGCGCTCTTCGCCCTTGAGCTTTTCCTGCCGGAACGTCACCGGCGGATGCGCGAGCCGCATGTAATCGAACGCGGCCGGGTTCTCCAGCAGCGCGCGCTTCGAGATGGGCGGCGCGACGTTGTCCTTCGCGACGAAGCTGCCGCGCACGTGGCAAGCGCGGATGCGCAGCTCCAGGATGCACGGCATGTTCGACGCTTCGGACAAGCGGAAGCCTTCTTCGACCATGCGCACCATCACTTCGAGGTCGGGGCGCGGGTCGAGCAGGCACATCGTCGACTTCAGCGCGTAGGCGTGCGTGCGCTCCTGGATCACCGATGCGCCTTCGCCGTAGTCTTCGCCGACGACGATCAGCGCGCCGCCTTTCACGCCGGGCGACGACAGGTTCGACAGCGCATCCGACGCGACGTTGGTGCCGACGATCGACTTCCACGTCACCGCGCCGCGCAGCGGGTAGTGGATCGACGCGCCGAGCATCGCCGCCGCCGACGCTTCGTTGGCGCACGCCTCGACGTGCACGCCGAGCTCGTCCATGTAGGGCCGCGCCTGCACCATCACGTCGAGCAGGTGCGACACCGGCGCGCCCTGGTAGCCGCCGACGTACGCCACGCCCGACTGCAGCAGGGCCTTGGTGATCGCCAGGATGCCTTCGCCGTGGAACGGCTGCCCGGCCTGCAGGCGCAGGGATTCGATTTCGCGGGCGAAAGAGACTTCCATGGATCGCGTCCCGGTGCTGGATGGCGCAGTCTCGCGCCATCCGGTCCATCCATCAATGCAATCTGGCGACTATCGGATATGCATGGCATGCATAGTATGTACTTGACTAAAGCACACAATGAGCCGCAAACTCCGACCCGACAGGCCGGTAAAAGCGAAAAGCCCGCTTATGCGGGCTTGCTCGCCTTCTTGGGTGCCTTCTTAGCCGCAGGCTTTGGATGCGGATCGGGCGGGGTGCTCAAGAACACCCGTGCAATGTCGTCCATCGTGGGTGGCTTGGGATCGCGCTTCGCAGGAATCGGTTTCGTCGCCATGGTTGGAGTGTAGGCCGTGGACGAGCGAGATTCAAATGAAGAGCCGGATTGGACGGCAGAAGAACTCTGGCTTGCGCAGGTAATTGTCGAAGCCGAGCGCATCGGCATCCCGTCATTCACGCTCGCCAGAGCGCTTGTTTCTGCGGGAGCAACGCCCATAAAGCCATTACGAGAAGGAATGTCTCGGCTAGGG
>DATBPW010000449.1:0-2211 GCA_036561125.1 Ramlibacter sp.
GACAAGTTCGGCGCGCTGCACGAACTCCTCTCGCGCGACACCGCCACGCTTGCCACCGATGCGATCGAAAAGACTCTCCAGGGGTGAACAGGCCCGCCTCGCGGGCTGGGAACCGGTGGGCCTCACCGCGGGCGTGGACGAGGCCGGGCGCGGCCCGCTCGCGGGGCCGGTGGTCGCAGCCGCGGTGATCCTGGACGACGCCAAGCGCATCCGCGGCCTCGCGGATTCCAAGGTGCTCACGGCGCTCGCGCGCGAAAAACTCTACGACCAGATCCGCGACAGGGCGCTGTGCTGCTCGGTGGGCGAAGCGACCGTGGAGGAGATCGACGAGCTGAACATCTTTCACGCGACGATGCTCGCGATGAAGCGCGCGGTCGACGGCCTGCGCCTGAAGCCCGCGCGCGTGCTGATCGACGGCAATCGCCTGCCGCGGCTGGACGTGTACTGCGAGGCGATCGTCGACGGCGACGCCAAGATCAAGTCGATTTCCGCTGCGTCGATCATCGCCAAGGTGCACCGCGACCGCATCCTGGCGCAGCTGCACGACGAGTTCCCGCAATACGGTTTCGCCGCGCACAAGGGCTACAGCACGCCCGAGCACCTCGAGGCGCTGCGGACGCACGGCGCGTGCCGGCACCACCGCAAGGGCTTTTCACCCGTCGCCGCGACGTTCATGACGCCCGATGGCCAGGTGATCGAGTTGCGCGAGGGCGATTGAGCTCGCGCGGCCCCGAGCAGGTCACGTCGGCGGCCAATCCGCTGCTGAAGGACCTGCGCCGCCTCGCGCACGAGACGCACGCCTACCGCAAGCTCGGCCGCATCTGGCTCGAGGGCGACCACCTGTGCGACGCCGCGCTGCGCCGCGGGCTGCAGCCGCAAGTGGCGGTGTTCTCGCAGTCGCTGTGGGATGAGCGCTCGTTTCGCTGGAGCGGGGCGGCGTCGCGCGAAGTCGTCGTGCCCGATGCGCTGTTCGGCACCATCAGCTCGCTGGAAAGCCCGGCGCGCATGGGCTTCGTCATCGACGCACCTGCGCGTCCCGCGCTCGACGCGAACGCGCCGAGCGTCGTGCTCGACCGCGTGCAGGACGCGGGCAACGCGGGGTCGATCCTGCGCAGCGCCGCGGCCTTCGGCTTCACGCAGGTGATCGCCATGAAGGGCACGGTCGCGTTGTGGAGCGCGAAGGTGCTGCGCGCCGGCATGGGCGCGCATTTCGGCCTGGCGCTGGTGGAAGGCGCCGAAACGCATGAGCTGGACGCGCTGGCCGTCCCGCTGGTCGCCACGAGTTCGCACCAGGGCGAGTTCATCCACGAAGCGCAATTGCCGTGGCCCTGCGCGTGGCTCATGGGGCACGAAGGGCAGGGCGTCGACGACGACCTCGCGGGGCGCGCGAAGCTGTGCGTGCGTATCGTGCAGCCGGGCGGCGAGGAATCGCTGAACGTCGCGGCGGCGGCGGCGATCTGCTTGCACGCGAGTGCGACTGCGGCTGCGCGATAGCACTGCGAACGCGGAATGGCGGAGGAAACGCTGCGGGCGGGCCCAGGCCGGAGGATGCCCTCCACCCTCCATGTCCTCCGCCGAATGGCGCCGCCTACGCGCCGCCATTCGAGCTCCTCCTTTACTTACGGGTGGAGGGCATCCTCCGGCCTGGGCCTGGGCACGTTCGTCGTGTTCAACGATGCACAACGCACGTGCCCGAGTCCCCGGATGCCGGGTACCCCGATCACGGAAGTAAAGGAGGAGCTCGTCGTTGCCGTTCAGGCAACGACGGCGGGGGACATGGAGTGATCGGGGTACCCGGCGTCCGGGGACCGCGCACAATATTCGATCCAGGAAAATCTAAAAGCAATGAATCACCGCAATCTCGGCCCTTTCAAAGTCTCCTGCATCGGCCTCGGCTGCATGAACCTCAGCCATGCCTACGGCATCCCGCCGTCGGCGGAGCAGGGCGAGGAGGTGCTGCTTGCCGCGCTGGATGCAGGCGTGACGCTGTTCGACACCGCGGCTCTCTACGGTTTCGGTGCGAATGAGACGCTCGTCGGGCGCGTGCTGAAGCCGCATCGCTCGAAGTTAACGCTCGCGAGCAAGGGCGGGCTGGGCGGCGTGACCGGCGACGACGGCGTCACGCGGCGCGTGATCGACGGCCGGCCCGAGGCGATCGCGCGCAACTGCGAAGACAGCTTGCGTCGGCTGCAGACGGACGTGATCGACCTG
>DATBPW010000450.1:0-11740 GCA_036561125.1 Ramlibacter sp.
TTCGACTGGGGCGGTGACTACTACCGCCAGCACGGCAAGATGATGCCCGGCGACGGCCTCGATGCATTGCGGGGCATGGACGCGATCCTGTTCGGCTCCGCGGGCGACCCGCATATCCCGGACCACATCACGCTGTGGGGCCTGCGGCTGAAGATCTGCCAGGGCTTCGACCAGTATGCCAACGTGCGGCCGACGCGCATCCTGCCCGGCATCGACGCACCGCTGAAGCGCTGCACGCCCGCCGACCTCGACTGGGTGATCGTGCGCGAGAACTCCGAAGGCGAATACGCCGGCGTCGGCGGCCGCGTGCACCAGGGGCACCCGATCGAAGTGGCAACCGACGTGAGCATGATGACGCGCGCCGGCGTCGAACGCGTGATGCGCTTCGCGTTCAGGCTCGCGCAATCGCGTCCCCGCAAGCTGCTCACTGTCGTCACGAAATCCAACGCGCAGCGCCACGCGATGGTGATGTGGGACGAGATCGCGCTGCAGGTGTCGAAGGAATTCCCCGGCGTGAAGTGGGACAAGGAGCTGGTCGACGCGTGCACGGCGCGCATGGTGAATCGGCCCGCCTCGCTCGACACGCTGGTCGCGACGAACCTGCACGCGGACATCCTGAGCGACCTCGCCGCCGCGCTGGCCGGCAGCCTGGGCATCGCGCCGACCGGCAACATCGATCCCGAGCGCCGCTACCCGAGCATGTTCGAGCCGATCCACGGCTCGGCTTTCGACATCATGGGCCAGGGCCTCGCCAACCCGGTGGGCACGTTCTGGAGCTGCGTGATGATGCTCGAGCATCTGGGCGAGAACGACGCCGCGGCGAAACTGATGCGCGTGATCGAGTCGGTCACCGCGGACAAGAGCCTGCATACCCGCGACCTCGGCGGCGCAGCGCGCACCACGCAGGTCACCGAAGCAGTCTGCCGGCGACTGCAGTCGTAAGCCGGCGTGCCGGACGTCACGCCGCTGCCATCTCGAACGCCGCGCGGTTCGCTTGCAGCCGCTCGTCGACGAGCTCGACGGTGCGGCGACACTCGTCGTTGACGTGCCGCAACTGCACGGCGATCGAGTGCACGAGGCGGTCGACGCGCTCGATGTGCAGCGCTCCGCCGAACAGCGCTCGCGCCGCTGAAGAAGGTTTCTGCAGCGACGCGGCGGCTTGCGCGTACTTCTCGAACGGCACGAGGTCCTCGCGCGCGGCGCCGAGCTTGCAGCACAGGTCCATCGCCCATTCGTAGATGCGGCGCGAACGCTCGATGTCGCCGTGCACCGCTTCGCGGATCGACACCATGCCGTCGGGCCCGATGCAGCGATAGTTGCCGGTGACGAGCATCGGCCATTTGGCGAGCGGCACGAACGGCGAGTCGTGCACCTTGAGTTTCACCGGCACGTCGGCCTCGCGCTCGATGTCGCGCGCGAGGCGCCGCAGCAGCGCCGTGGCCTGCGCATCCTCGAACACCGCGGCCTTGAAGTTGGTCGGCAGGCCGACCACCAGCACGTTCTTGCCTTCGTCGGCGGGGCGGAACGCCTGCGGGTCGGGGCTGGCGAGCGTGACGAGTGCCGGATCGAAATCGCGCCAGACATCGGAGGCGGCGTAGCAGTCGTCCAGCACCTTCGGGTCGATTCCGGGAATGCGGCGCAGGTACGGCGGCGGCGGCATGTTCATGATCGCGAGGCACGGCACGCGCACGGCGGCGATGCGGCGCATCAGGCGCTGCATGCTCGCTTCGGCGTACTGCGCTTCCTGCATCGCGAACACGACGAGCTCGAAGCCGGCCGGCTCCACCTCGTCGGGGCTGCGCGCATCGATGCGCCCGGGCAGGTCGCGTGAACGCACCTCGCGCATTCCTGCCCCGTCCTTGAGCGGGAAGCGCACGACCGTGCCTTCGCGGTCGATCAGCTGCGCGGTGGGCCGGCTGCACACCAGCCGGACGCGGTGACCCGCCATCGCCAGCTTCGTGGCGAGCAACGAGCCGTAGGAGGCTCCCAGAACGAGGATGGTCGACATGATTGCTCCAGAGATGAAAAAAGGGGTGCCCACGCGGCCGCAAGAGCGCATGGGGAAATTTTTCGGTCGGCCAAGGGTTCGGCCGGGATGGGCAGCGTCTCGGTTCGGGGATGTCTTCGAACCCGGTGCCCTGCGGATGTTCGTGACATCCGCCAACGATTCCAGTCTGCCATGGCTTCTTGAATAAGTCATCACTTATTTGTAGCCAAGCTTGGAGCGCCCGCCACAGCGCACCCGTTGAGGGCTTCCAGCGCGCGCACGAGAGCCGAGTGGTCCCAGCCCGAGTCTCCCAGCGCCGCGCAGCGTTGAACAGCTGCTGCGTGGCCGCCGTGTTCGCAGCGACGCGGCATCTTGTGCTCCTTCAGGCCGGTGCGTCCGCCGCGGCGCGCGACGGTTCGAATTCGGTGATCGCGTCGATCTCCGCGCCCATCGGGATGTTCGTGACGCGCTCCAGCACGACCTCGAGCACCACGGGCACTTCGAATTCCGCCATCCATGCGCGCGCTTGCGCGATCGCCGGCGCGAGTTCCTCGGGGCGATGCACGCGCAGCGCCTTGCACCCGAGTCCCTCCACCACCTTCACATGGTCGACGCCGTAGCCGCGCGCGGGCGCATCGGGCGGCATGTTCACGTTGTCGAAAGCCAGCTGCACGCAGTAGTCCATCGAGAAGCCGCGCTGCGCCTGGCGGATGAGGCCCAGGTAGCTGTTGTTCACGACGACGTGCAGGTACGGCAGGCGGAATTGCGCGCCGACGGCCAGTTCCTCGATGAGGAACTGGAAGTCGTAGTCGCCCGAGACGGCGACGATGGGCCGCTGCGGGTCGGCGGCGCGCACGCCGAGCGCGGCGGGAATGGTCCAGCCGAGCGGGCCGGCCTGGCCGCAGTTGATCCATTGCCGCGGCCCATACACGTGCAGGTGCTGCGCCGCTGCGATCTGCGACAGGCCGATCGCCGACACGTAGGTCACGTCGCGGCCGAACGCTTCGTTCATCGACTGGTACACGCGCTGTGGCTTCATCGGCACTTGCGCGAAGTCGCTGCGGCGCGAGTTGCGCGGGTCGGATTTGCGCCCGGCGCATTCGCGCGCCCAGCCAGACCAGTCGGGCAGGCGCCCCGCGGCTTTCCATTCGCGCGCGACTTCGGTGAACAGCGCGAGCGCGGGTTTCGCATCGGACACGATGCCGTAGTCCGGCGCGAACACCCGGCCGATCTGCATCGGCTCGATGTCGACGTGCACGAACTTGCGCCCGCGGCAATACACCTCCGTCGATCCGGTGTGGCGGTTGGCCCAGCGGTTGCCGATGCCCAGCACGAAGTCCGACGCGAGCAGCGTGGCGTTGCCGTACGGATGGCTCGTCTGCAACCCGCACATGCCGGCCATCAACGGATGGTCGTCGGGGATCGCGCCCCACCCCATCAGAGTCGGGATCACGGGAATGCCCGCGGCTTGCGCGAACGCGACGAGTTCGTCGCAACCGTCGGAGTTGATGATGCCGCCGCCGGCGACGATCAACGGCCGCTGTGCATCGAGCAGCATCCGCATCGCATGTTCGATTTGCCGACGCGTGGCTGCTGGCTTGTAGACCGGCAGCGGTTCGTACGTGTCGATGTCGAATTCGATCTCGGCCTGCTGCACGTCGATGGGCAGGTCGATCAGCACGGGACCGGGCCGGCCCGAGCGCATGACGTGGAACGCCTGCTGGAACACGCGCGGCACCTGCGCGGGCTCCATCACCGTGACCGCCATCTTGGTCACCGGCTTGGCGATCGATGCGATGTCGACCGCCTGGAAATCTTCCTTGTGCAGCTTCGCGCGCGGCGCCTGGCCCGTGATGCACAGGATCGGGATCGAATCGGCGCCGGCCGAATACAGGCCCGTGATCATGTCGGTGCCCGCGGGCCCCGACGTGCCGATGCACACGCCGATGTTGCCCGCCTTCGCGCGGGTGTACCCCTCGGCCATGTGCGTCGCGCCTTCCACGTGGCGCGCGAGCACGTGCGCGATGGTCGCGCGGTCGCGCAGTTGCGCGTAGAGGGGATTGATCGCCGCGCCGGGCACGCCGAAGGCTTGCGTCACGCCTTCGCGTTCCATCACCAGCACCGCGGCCATCGCCGCTTTCATCCGGGTCATCGCATCGCTCCTTGTTCGATGCGATGCATTCTTCAGGCGCACGACGTCGCGCGGTACCCGCTGCGCGCGATAAGACCTATTCGGTGGCGGAATGGCGATGGGCATGGCTCAGCGCACCTGCTCCCACCACCGCCCGCCGAAGCGATCGCCGGCGAATGCGATGAACGCCTGCACTTTCGCCGGCACGAGCCGGGGCGACGGGTACACGGCGTGGATCTCCTGCTCGGGCAGCGCGTGCCCGGCGAGCACTTCCGTGACCGAGCCCGACGCGATCGAATCGGCGGCGACATACCACGGCAGCGCGGCGATGCCGAGGCCGGCGCGCGCGGCCGCGAGCACTGCGGACAGGTTGTTCGACCGCAGCTTGCCGCGCACCTGGACGGTGTCGATGCCGCCTTGGGGCGAGCGCACGCGCCACACGTCGCCGCCCTGCACGCTGCTGTAGATCAGCGCGGAATGCGATGACAGGTCACCGGCGGATTTCGGCGTGCCTGCGCTGCCAAGGTATGCGCCCGATGCCACCAGCACCCACGGATTGCTGCCGAGATAGCGCGCACCGAGATTGGAATCCGCCAGCTTGCCGAGCCGCACCGCCACGTCGATGCCCTGCGCGACGAGGTCGGTGTAGCGATCCTCGAACGACAGGTCGACCTGCACGTTCGGGTGCCCGCGCATGAACTCGAGCGCCAGCGGCACGATCACGCGCCGCCCGAACGCGACCGAGCTGCCGATGCGCAGCAGGCCCTGCGCGCGGTCCTGCTGCAGGCGCACGATGTCGTCGGCCTCGCCGGCCTCGCGCAGGATCGTCTTGCACTTGTCGTAGAACAGCGTGCCCGCTTCGGTCAGGCTGGCACCGCGCGTGTTGCGATTGAGAAGCCGCGCCTGCAGGCGCGATTCGAGCAGCGCCACCTGCTTGGTCGCCGTCGATTGCGTGATGTCGAAGTCGCGCGCGGCCGCCGAGAAGCTGCCCGTCTCGACGACGCGCACGAACACTTCCATGGCCTGCAGCCGGTCCATCGCGGCTCCCGCGAACTATTAACGATTGCAGTGTGCCACGGCTTTCTTCATAGAGTACTGCTTATGGTTTGGCGTAGAACGGCGAATGCCTGCGGGCCCCTCGTCCGCAATTGCGTAGGTCTCCCGTTGCCGGAATACGAAAAACGTGCGACAAGGCAGCTCGGACCGAAGGAGCGGAACATGGGCGGTTGGCACCTGCTGGACAAGAAGATCGGCGCATCGCGCCCGCAGCTCGCGACGGAGGCGCAACTGCGCGACTTCGAGAAGGTCCCGTACGACGAGCGCATCGCGGCGAAGAGCACGTACGACGTGATCCGCCTGGCCGCGGCGGCGAACCCGGACAAGCCCGCGCTCATCTTCCTGCCCAACTCCGATCCGCAGGAGCCCGGCATCACGCTCACGTACCGCGAGTTCGCAGGCGGCGTGACGCAGGCGGCGAACATGTTCCACGCGCTCGGCGTGGAGTCGACCGACGTCGTGACCCTGCTGCTGCCGCTGCTGCCGCAAAGCTTCTTCACGCTGTTCGGCGGCGAGGCCACGGGCATCGCCAACCCGGTCAACCCGCTGCTCGAAGCCGCGCAGATCGCGGAGATCCTGCGCGCCGCGGGCACCAAGGTGCTCGTCACAGTCGGGCCCAAGCTCAGTGCGGAGATCTGGGACAAGGTCGATCGCATCCGCGGCGAATTGCCCGACCTTGCCGCGGTGGTGTGCGTCGGTGGCGCGCCCGCCGATGTGCCTGGTGTGTTCTCGTGGGACGAACTCGCGAAGGCGCAACCGGCGGATCGTCTCGTCGCGGCGCGCCGCATCGAGCCCGACGACGTCGCCGCATATTTCCATACCGGCGGCACGACGGGCATGCCCAAGCTCGTGCGCCACACGCATCGCAACGAGGTCTACCAGGGCTGGGTGATCGGCCTCATGCTGCCGAGCAATGCGATCCTGTTCGGGCTGCCGCTGTTCCACGTCGGCGGCGCGCTGACGCAGGGGCTCGGGTCGTTCAGCGCGGCCGCGACGGTGGTGATCCTGTCGCCCGGCGGCTGGCGCAACCCGAACTCCGTTCGCAACGCGTGGAAGCTGGTCGAGCGCTTCAAGCCGCAGGTGTTCGGTGGCGTGCCGACGGTGCTCGCGGCGGCGCTCAACATTCCCGTCGAAGGCGCGGATGTGTCGAGCATCCGATATTGCTCCGGGGGCGGCTCCGCGATCCCCGTCGCCGTCGCGCAAGCTTACGAATCGCAATTCCACGCGCCGGTGCTCGAGGTGTACGGCATGACGGAAACGTCCAGCGTGCACACGATCTCGTATCCGGATCGTCCCGTGCGGCTGGGCTCCGTCGGCCATGCGGTGCCGTATTCGCGCGTGCGCATCGTTGAGGTCGGCCGCAATGGCCAATGGGCCGATTGCGCGCCCGGCCAAATCGGCGTGGTCGCGATGAACGGGCCGGGCGTGTTCTCGGGCTATCTCTCGGACAAGCACAACCGCGACGCGTTCATCGAACCCGGCTGGGTGAACTCGGGTGACCTCGGGCGGCTCGACGAGGCCGGCTACCTGTGGATCACCGGGCGCGCGAAGGACCTGATCATCCGCGGCGGCCACAACATCGATCCGGCGCCGGTGGAGGAAATCCTGTTCCGCCATCCCGCCGTTGCATTCGCGGCGGTGGTGGGCGAACCCGATGCGTACGCGGGCGAATTGCCCGTCGCCTACGTGCAGCCGAAGGCCGGCATGCATCCCGACGCCGAGGAGCTCAAGGCTTTCGTCGGGCAGAACACGCCGGAACGCGCGGCGACACCCGTGCACGTGTACGTGGTCGACACGATGCCGCTCACCGGCGTGGGCAAGGTGTTCAAGCCGCAGTTGCGCTGGGACGCCGCCGAACGCAAGGTGAAGGCGATGCTCGCCGATCTCGAGCAGGGCGGCGTGCACGTCGCTGTGAAGGCCGCGTCGCATCCGGTGCACGGCAACCTGATCACCGTCACGCTGCGCGGCGGCGGTGCGGCGACCGAGGCCGAAGTCCACAAGCGGCTCGATCCGCTCACCACGCGCCACGAAGTCGTGCGGGAGTGAATCGCGTCAGTTCACGCGCAGCGGGATCGTCACCGGCCCGTCGTTGACCAGGTGCACCTTCATGTGCGCGGCGAATTCGCCGGTCGCGACTTGCGCGTGCTGCGCGCGCGCCTGCCGCACGAAGTAGTCGTACAGGCGCCGGCCTTCCTCGGGCGCCGCGGCGTTCGTGAAGCTCGGGCGGTTGCCGCCCGACGTGTCGGCGGCGAGCGTGAACTGGCTGACCACGAGGAGGCCGCCGTTCACGTCCTGCACGCTGCGGTTCATCTTGCCGGCGTCGTCGCCGAAGATGCGCAGCTTCAGGAGCTTCGCGAGCAGCTTGTCGGCCTGTGCCTCGCCGTCGCCGCGCTCCGCGCACACCAGCACGAGCAGCCCCGCGCCGATCTCGCCGATCGTCGCGCCGTCCACGTCGACGCGCGCTTCGCTCACGCGCTGGACCAACGCGATCAAATCAGGTCCTTCTCGTCGTCGAAATGCGCTTCGACGTCGCTCGGCAGCAGCTGGATCGTCGCGCGCAACCCGGGCACCGCGCTCATCAGCGCCTGTTCGACGGACGCGCGCACGGCGGCCGCCCGCCCGAGCGTCCAGCTCGCCGGCATGTGCATGTGCAGGTCGACGAAGCGCCGCCGACCCGAGCGCCGGCTCGAAATGTGGTCGAAGCGGATGGTGTGGTGCTTGAAGCTGTCGAGCGTCTTCTGGATCTCGACCATCACGTCGGGCTCGAGCGCTTCGTCCATCAGGCCCTGCGACGACTTCCACATCAGCGCCGCGCCTTCGCGCAGGATGTTCAGCGCCACGCCGATGGCGACCGCGGGATCGAGCCAGTGCCATTGCGTCACCGCGACCAGCCCGACACCGATCACGACACCGGCCGACGTCCACACGTCGGTGATGAGGTGGCGCGCGTCGCCTTCGAGCGCGATGGAGCGATGCTCGCGCGCGGAGTGGAGCATCGCCCACGCCAGCACGCCATTGAGCACGGAGCTGAGGACCGACAGGGCCAGGCCCCAGCCGAGCTGGTCGAGCGGCTGCGGGTTCAGGATCCGCTGCACGGCTGCCCAGATGATTCCCACCGCGGCCGCGAAGATGCACAAGCCTTCGAAGCCCGCCGAGAAGTACTCCGCCTTGTGGTGGCCGTAGGGATGGTCTTCGTCCGCGGGCCGGTGCGCGATCGTCACCATCAGCAGGCCGAAGGCGGCGCCGGCCAGGTTCACCAGCGATTCCATCGCATCCGACAGCAGGCCGACGGACTGGGTGATCCACCAGGCGAGGGACTTCATCCCGATCGTGACGATCGCGACGATGATGGACACCCGCAGCAGCAGTTGCGGCGACAGCGACTTCACGCGGGCAGTGGACATCCGCCGATTCTCGCGGATAGCATGGCGGCGCGCACCCCGCGCGAGGAGAAGACTCCCATGAGACAAGCCATCCTGCCGGCCGCGCTGGCCAGCCTCGCCCTTTTTGCCGCCTGCGCAGCGCAGGCCCAATCGACCGCCGCAGCGCCGCCGTCCGGCGCGCTCAAGCGCGAACTCGTCACGCGAGCGGACGTCTCCGTGCCGGGCCGCGAGGCCGTGGTCGCGCGGGTGGAAGTGGCACCGGGCGGAAAGGCCGGCCGCCACACGCATCCGGGCGACGAGATCAGCTACGTCGTCGAAGGCGAATCGCTGCTGCTGATCGACGGGCAGCCGCCACGCCGCGTGAAGGCGGGCGAATCGTTCGTGATCCCCGCGGGCGTCGTGCACGACGCGCAGAACGACAGCGACAAGCCGGTGAAGCTGATCGGCGTGTACGTGGTGGAGAAGGGCAAGCCGCTCGCGTCGCCTGCGCCATAAGTCGCGTCAGTGCGGGCGGCCCGGGAAGACCAGCAGCGCGGGCTCGACCTGCGCCAACGCCGCGAAGTCCCGGTCATTGTGGACGAGCAGCGCGCCGTGCTCCAGGGCGAGCGCGGCGATGAGGCAGTCGTTCGGCTTGCGGATCGTGAGGCCTTTGTGGCGCGCCCTGCGATGCAGTTGCGCGGCGACTTCGTACGTCGACAACTCGCGCGGCTCGAGGATCAACAAGGCCCAGAGCGTGTCCCGCAGGCGCGCGTAGGTCGCGTCGTCCTTGGCGCCTTGCAGCACTTCCTGGAAGATGATTCCGGTGGTGGCCAGCTCTTCCCGGTCGTCGCGCTGGTCCACGAACAGGGAAGCGGGTGTGCGCTGGCCACGCGACACGTCGATCCACACCGAAGAGTCAACGAGCAGCATCACTTCTTCGCCCGCCGCCGAACCGCGCCGGGCTGCGCCTTGTAGCTCGCGAGCGGTTGTTCCACGCGGTATTTCCCGGGAGGCTCACCGGGGCTGCCCTTGGGGTCGTAGTCCTCCCAGATGCCGCCGATGCCGAAGACATCGCGCAGGCGAGTCCGATTGGCCCGCGCCACGACTTCGCGCAGCGCACGATCGACCACCTCGCGCTTGGTTTTCGCGCCGGTGACCTTCATCGCATCCGCGATGAGGTCCTCGTCGATATCGATGTTGGTGAGCATGGCATGAATATACATTCCATGTACAAAAAGTCAACGCCGCCTATTGAAGCGTCACGCGCGCGAATTTCCGCTTGCCGACCTGCACGACATACGTGCCGCGCTCGAGGCGCAGGGCCTTGTCGCTGACGACGCTGGAGTCGATGCGCACGCCGCCGCCGTCGATCAGGCGGTTGGCTTCGCTGGTCGACGGCGCGAGGTTGGCCTGTTTCAGCAACTGCCCGATCTGCAGCGGCGCACCCGCGAGCGTGAGCTCGGGGATTGCGTCGGGAATGCCGCCCTTGCTGCGGTTGACGAAATCCTGCTCCGCGGCGTCGGCGGCCTTCGCGTCGTGGAAGCGCGCGGTGATTTCCTTGGCAAGCATCACCTTCACGTCGCGCGGGTTGCGCCCCTCGCCCACTTCACGCCCGAGCTGCGCAATGTCGGCTTCGCTGCGGAACGACAGCAGCGTGAACCACTTCCACATCAGCTCGTCGGAGATCGACATCACCTTCGCGAACATCGTGTTCGCGTCCTCCGTGATGCCGATGTAGTTGTTCTTGCTCTTGGACATCTTCTCGATGCCGTCCGTGCCTTCGAGCAGCGGCATCGTGAGGATGCATTGCGGCTCCTGCCCGTACTCGGCCTGCAGGTGCCGGCCCATGAGCAGGTTGAATTTCTGGTCCGTTCCACCGAGCTCCAGGTCGCTCTTGAGCGCGACCGAGTCGTAGCCTTGCATCAGCGGATACAGGAACTCGTGGATGGAGATCGGCGTGTTCGCGTTGAAGCGCGCGTGGAAGTCGTTGCGCTCCATCATGCGCGCGACCGTGTACCTGGCAGCGAGCTGGATCATGCCGCGCGCGCCCAGCGGGTCGCTCCATTCGCTGTTGTAGCGGATCTCCGTCTTCGCGGGATCGAGCACGAGGCTCGCCTGCGCGTAGTAGGTCTCGGCGTTGTGCTTGATCTGGTCGGCCGTGAGCGGCGGCCGTGTCGTGTTGCGCCCCGACGGGTCGCCGATCATCGACGTGAAGTCGCCGATCAGGAAGATCACCGTGTGCCCGAGGTCCTGCAGCTGGCGCATCTTGTTCAGGACGACGGTGTGGCCGATGTGGATGTCGGGCGCGGTGGGATCGAGCCCGAGCTTGATCCGCAGCGGCACGCCGGTGGCTTCCGAGCGCGCGAGCTTGCGCATCCAGTCGTCCTGCGGAATCAGTTCGTCGACCCCGCGCAGCGACACGGCCATCGCCTCGCGGGTCCGGTCGGTGACCGGGTGATCTGTAACAAGCGCTTGATTCATATCGATTTTTTACTGGACCGCTTGAGCTGGCCCGGTATACTGCGCCAGCCCGATTGGATGCCGCCGATTCTAGTTGTCGGCGCTTCTCCTGCCCGGCCGCGCCCTGCAGTCTCTGCGCGCGAGCCCCTGCACGGGCGCAGGACAAGGCAGTCCCACGATTCAGGACCGGACGAAGTTGAAGAACGGTTTCGCCGCTGCTTGCGAGAGTTTCCTGCTCAAGGCGGGACGGGCGCTGGAGCACCACCCGAAGCAGGCCACCGCGGTCATTGCCGCCCTGCTCCTGGGCGGCGGCGGCGCGGCCTTCGGCGTGGCGTCGCTCGATCCCGCACCCGACAACGTCGTCGTGCGCCAGGTGCTCGAAGACGTCGCACCGCTGCCGCTGGAGCCGCAGGTGCAGGCGATCGAGAACGATTCCATCAGCCTGTATCGCACCGACACCACGCGCCTTGCCGAAACGGTGGACGCGTTCCTCGCGCGCATGGGCGTGGACGATGCGGCCGCTGCGGCGTTCCTGCGCCGTGAACCCACCTTCCGCGCGCAATTCCTCGCTCACGCCGGCCGCTCGGTGAGCGTCGAGTCGAACGAACGGCACGAGCTCGTCAAGTTCACCGGCCGCTGGGTGCCGGACAGCCTCTTGTCCTTCAAGCGGCTCGTCGTCGAACGCGCAGGCGAAGCATTCGTGTCCCATGTGGAGACCGCGTCGCTCACGCCGACGGTGCACCT
>DATBPW010000451.1:0-12942 GCA_036561125.1 Ramlibacter sp.
GGGCACCTTCACGATGGTGCGGCAGTAGCGCGCATCAGGCGCGCACCGGCTGCAGGTGCGCGGAGCGGCGCACGTCGCTCTTCGTGAACCACGCCGCCGATTCCGCGAGCACGCCTTCGTAAGGCGTCCATTGCAGGCGCAGTTGGCGCTCGGCCAGCTCGCTTCGCAGGCGCAGCTGGCGCTCGAACACGCCCGGCAGTCCGGGCGGGATCGGGTCGGGCAGCGCCGGCTTCTTCAAAAGCAGCTGCGCGATCTTCAGCGGCGGCCCGAGCAGCTTCGCATCGAGCTTCACGCGCCGCGCGGGCAGGCGCGCCACGGGCGTCGCGCCGATCGCGACCGCGAGGTCGATGAAGTAATCGTTCCAGCGCGGCGCGTCCGGCGCGGCCAGGTTGAACACGCGCGGTGTGCCGGGCGCGACGGGAACGCGCAGCGATGCGATCACCGCGTCGCACACGTCGTCCACCGCGACGAGGTTGGACCAGCCGTCGCCCGCCGCGCCGAGGTCCCCGAGCCGGTGCGCGCGCAGCAGGCGGCCGATGCGGCCCACCCACAATTCGCTGCCCGGGCCCCAGACGCAGCCGGGCCGCAGCATGACCGCTTCGCCTGCGTAGCCGGCGACCGTGTCTTCGGCTTCGCACTTGGCCTTCGCATACCAGCCGATCGAAGGGTCGCGTTGCGATGTTTCCGTCGCGTCGCCTTCGAGTGCCCCGTACACCGACATCGTCGACAGGTGCACGATGCGCGGCAGCCCCGCGCCGCGCGCCGCGTCGACGAGCACCTGCGCGCCCCGCGCGATCGCATCCCTGCTGCCGGCGACGCAGTTCACCACCGCGTCCATGCCTTCGAGCGCGCGCTTCATCGACGACACGTCGGTCGTGTCGATGCCGCTGCGGCGTGACGTGGCGACGGGCGACGCCCAGCCGGTTTGCGCCAGCTTCGCCACGAGCCGCGACCCGATGTAGCCCGTGCCGCCAAGCACCAGCACCTTCATCATGCGCATGCCTCCTCGACGACGGTGACGGCGCGATGGTTGAGCCGCTGCGCCAGGTGCCGGCCCAGGCGCAGCGACATCGCCACCAGCGTGAGCGTCGGGTTGGCCTGGCTGGACGTCGGGAACACGGCGCTGCCCGCGACGAACAGGTTGTTGACCGAATGCACGCGACACTGCGGGTCGACGACGCTGGTGCGCGGATCGTTGCCCATGCGCGCCGTGCCGATGTGGTGCCCGCCGTATGCGCCGAAGCGCATCAGGTCCTCTTCGAGCGTGTCCGCGTCGTACGTGAGCTCGCCGGTGCCGGTGCGCTGGAGCTCTTGCGCGACGAGGTCGAGCGTGCGGCGCACCGAGTCGATGTCCTCGCGCCCGTAGTTCCAGTCGATGCGCAGTTGCGGCATGCCGAGCGCGTCGTGGCGGTCCGTGAGCGTCACGCGGCTGTGCGCGCGCGGGAACTGCTCGCCGTGCATCTCCAGGCTGAAGCGGTTGCTGCGGTTGCGCAGGATCACCGACGGGAACTTGCGCTGCGCGAGCGTGCGCTTGGTGATCCAGTGGCCCAGGAACCGCGCCGTGTCGAACGGGTCGGAAACGACGTTGAGCAGGTGGCGCGCGTGCAGCGCGAGCGTGGGCGGCGTGCCGTCGTTCAGGCGCTTGCCGTATTCGTAGCTGATGAACTTGCGCGCGAGGAACAGGCCCGACAGCACGCCGTTGCGATGCCGCGGGTCGGTGATGCGCGGGAAGTGCAGCCGCGCGACCGCGTTCGCCAGGCCGTGGCGGCGTTGCATGTCCTGCGCGATCGAGATGCGCCGGCGGCAGTACACGCCTTCCGGCGCAACCTCGTAGCCATGTCGCACGTTCGACACCGGCCCGTTCACCACGAGCGAGCCGACGTTGCCGGCGATGTGGCACATGTAGTAGCGGCCCACCACGTCGTGCTCGTTGCCGACGCCCGCGGGCGCGACGTCGTTCGACGCGAGCAGCAGGCGCGCGGTCTCGAGGCCGCCAGCCGCCAGCACGGTCGCGCGCGCATCGATGAAGAAGCGCTTGCCGCCCAGCGTGGTGATCTCCACGGAGCGCACGGTGCGCCCGTGCGAGACGAGTTTCAGCCCGGTGCAGTTCGCGCCGAGCAGCACGCGGATGTCGCTCGCGACCTTCAGCCGCCGCGCATAGCGCCGGCCGAAGTTCGTCGGGCACGAGAAGCGCTCCAGACCGTCGGTGCGCACGACAGTGCTGTCGAAGCCGGCGAACAGCGGCGGCACGCCCGGCCCGAATGCGTCCTTGTCGACGTACGCGAAGCGCCCGGCCTCCGCGAGACGGTTCGCCTCGGGATAGAACGGCAACAGGTCGTCCTGCGAGATCGGCCAGCCGCTGCACGGCACCCAGTCGCGGCGCTCGAAGTCGATCGCATCGAAGGGCATGCAGCGGCCGCCCCAGATCGCCGTCGATCCGCCGAAGCGGCGCTGGCGGTACTTGTCGGGCGGGCTGTGCAGCCTGGCGTCGGCGACTTCGCCGTCATAGAGCGACTGCGTCGCGGCGTGCAGGTCCGGTTGGCCCGATTCGAGCAGCACGATGTCGAGGCCTTGGCCCGACAGCGACAGCGCCAGCGAAATCCCGGCCGCTCCGGCGCCGACGATGCACACGTCGGCGGCAAGGCGCGTGCCGTTGCCGATGCCGTTCGCATCCAGGATCACTGCAGGGCCTCGTCCGCGAGAACCGTTTCCGCCGCGGGCAGGTGACCCGCGATCCCGAAATGGCGCTGGTGCACGCGGGCCACGCTCGTGAAGAAGCGCTCCAGCGAGAACTGCTGTTCGTAGAGCGTGCGGCCGTTGCGCCCGAGGCGCAGCAGCAGTTCGTCGTCGCCGAGCACGTCCTCGAGCACCGCGGCGAGCTTGTCCGCGTCGCCGACAGGAACGAACCTGGCGTTCTCGCCGTCGGACAGCACCATGGGCAGCTCGCCGACGGGCGTGCACACCACGGCCACGCCATACGCGAGCGCTTCCAGCACCACCAGCGGCAGCACCTCGTCGTGCGACGGCAGCACCAGCACATCCGACTTCGACATGAGCTCGTCGATCTGCTCCTGGTTGCACCAGCCCGGGAATTTCACGAAGGAGTCGATCCCGAGATCCTTCGCCTTCTGGCGGAAGCGCTCGACCTGGTTGTTGCCCGCGAGCGTGACTTCGATCGCATTGCGATCGATCTTCGCCTGGGCCAGCGCCTCGAGCAGTTCGAGCACGCCCTTGAGTTCGGTCAGGCGCCCGACGAACAGCACGCGGCGAATCCCGTCGGCGGCGATCCCGCGCACCGGCGCTTGCGCCGGGCCGGGCACGCCGTTGATCACGATCTCGACCTTGCGCGGGTCGACGCACAGCTCTTCGAGCACGAAGCGGCGTGGCGCGGAGCCGATCACGATCACGGTGGACGCGAGCGAGAAGATCCAGCGCACCACGGCCTGCGCGGGGCCGGGCAGCGAGCGGTAGAAGTTCTTCATCTGCGCATGCAGATGGATCACCACCGGCACGCGCAGCAGGGAGCACGTGATCACGATCATGCTCTTGCGGAACAGCGACAGGCGCTCGGCCACGTTTACGTGCACGCCCGCGAGGCCGCCTTCGAAACGGCCCCGCACGATCATCCACATCGCCTTGGCCAGCGCGATGAGGGACGTCCACGCCGAACCCGGGCCGTAGGTGTCGAGGGGGCGCAGTTCGGCGGCGTGCCCCGGCGTCTTGCCGGCTTGCGCGCGGATCAGGTACTCGGCCACCTTGAACATGCCGCCGCCGGTGGGCGACCACGGCACGGCGATGTAGATGTAGCGCTCCTTGCGCGCGGCTCGCGCGGGCAGGCGAAAAGAGTCAGTTGGAAGCGGTGTTTGCTGCATGCGGAGTGACGGCCCGCGGCGCCCGGAACAGCAGCCGCTTGGCGACCGCGATCAGGGGCTTTTCGAGCCACAGGTAGGAAGCCGATCCCGCCGCCATCACGGCGAGCGAAGTGAGCACGAAGATGGCCGACGTGTTGCCCATGCCGGCCTTCTTGAGGGCGATGACGCAGGCGGGCACGACGAACGTGTGCGACAGGTAGATCGAGTACGACGCGTCGCCCAGGAAGGCGAGCGGCTGCGCCCAGCGCTTGCCCTCGATCACGCGTTCGAGCCAAATGGTGCCGAGCACGATCGTGGCGGCGCCCACGCCCCACGGGAACAGGCGCTCGGAATCGGGATTCCACCCGAGCCCGAACGTGAAGATCGCGCCGGCGGCGACCAGCAGCGCGCCCGCGCCCGTGGGGCCGCAGCCCCAGCGCAGCACGGCCTGCGCGAAGGCGACGCCGATGATGAACTCGAAGATGATCGATTGCGCGTAGAACGCGAGCGGCACGGAGCCCGGCGCGAAGCGCGCGGCGACGAAGACGCACAGGAACACCAGCAGGCAGTAGCGCACGCGCGGCGCGCCCAGCGCCATCGCCACCGCGAACACCAGGTAGAACAGCATCTCGAAATCGAGCGTCCAGCCCACCGGCAGCACCGGCTGGATCAGGCCCCACGGCGCGCGCATCGGCACGAAGAACAGCGACGCGGCGAGGTGGCCGGGCTCGATCACCGACTTCACCGCGAGCGCCGGGATTGCCACGACCAGCGCCGCCTTGAGCAGCGTGTAGGCCCAATACAGCGGCACGATGCGCAGGATGCGGCGCTTGACGAAGATCCAGGCGTTGTCGAGGCGATGCGGGCCGGAGAAAGGGACGTGCGCGGTCGAGAGCATCATCACGAAACCGCTGATCACGAAGAAGATGTCCACGCCGACGGCGCCCGTGCCCCAGTACACGTGCTCGCCGCGGCCCGTGATGTGGATCGAGATCGCCTGCGTGATGTGCATCTCCGCCACCAGCATGGCGGCGACGAAGCGCAGGATCTGCAGGCCGGTGAATGTCTGCTTCATGCGATGCGCTGCCGGCGGACAGCCTCGATCGATTGCGGCGGCTCGTGCAGCACGATGCTTGCGATGCGGCTGCGCGCCGGCTTGCGTGGACGCAGGAAGCCGTGCACCATGCCGGCCGCATTGAAGCACCAGGACACGACGGAATAGGCAGCGCGGCCGACCGAAGCCTTACGCACCGCCATCGCCAGGAACGGGAAGGCCGCGACCGCGATGAACGCAGCGAGGCGATCCGCGGCGGGCAGCGGCCACAGCACCGTGCTCGCGAGCACCAGCCACCACACAAGCACCGCCGTGTAGATCCTGAGCTCGCGCACGCCGCGCAGCACCAGCTTCAGGTGCGGCTGGCCGATGGCGGCGCGCACCAGCTCGCCCATGCCGCACACGTACTTCGAGCGCCAGCGCCGCACCAGCAGCCGGTAAGGCGGCGCGTCATGGCCGAAATGCGTGCACGACGCGAGCGGCAAGCGCCAGAGCTTCCAGCCAAGCGAGCGCAGTCGCACGCCCAGGTCGAACTCCTCGTAGCTGTGCAGGTTGCGGTCGCAGAAATAGCCGGTCTCCTCGATGGCCAGGCGCCGGTACAGCCCGCCGCCGTCGAGGCGGTCGACTTCGCCCGGCTGCAGGTGCGAGTGGTTGCGCAGCGCTCGCTCGCGGTACTCCAGGCTGTCCGTGTTGAGTTCGATGAGCCGGCCGCTGACGCCGCCGACTTCCGGGTGCTGCGCGAGGAACGCGACGGCTTCCTCGAGGAAACCTTCGGCCATGCGCATGTCGCCGTCGAGGATGTAGATGTATTCGCCGCGCGCGTGCTGCCAACCGAGTTGCGGGGCCGCGCCGCAGCAGCGCTCGCTCGCATCGGCGAACTGCACCACGCGCACGGGGTAATTCGACGCGAGCTCCACGGTGCGGTCGCTCGAACAACTGTCGGCGAGCACCACCTCGCCGCCCACCTTCGCCACCGCGGCGAGGCTGGACTCGATGGCGGCGCAGATGTTCTTTTCCTCGTTGAGCGCCTTGATGACGATCGAGACGGTGCAGTGGCCCGCACCGCCGATGGAGGGGTCCAAGGTCATGGAATCGTTCCCTGCTGGGCAAAAGTGTCGGCGCTGCGCAGGCGCCAGCGCTGCCACCGTTCGGCGACCTGCGCCGGCGCGAGCAGCGCCATCAGGAAGGTGAGTTGCCAGCGGCGGCCGCCCGCCGCCGAGCGCGACGACAGCAGCCAGCGCAGCGCTTTCCGGCGCCGGCCCGCGGCGAGGTCCTCGCGCGCGATCGTGATCTCCTGCTGCGCGACGAACCACAACGCGGCCTCGCGATGCCGCGCCGGGATCTCGCCGCGCAGCGCGCGCTCGCGCATGCGGATGAGGAACGGCGCGAGCGTGTCGAGCCGGCCCTTGGCCGTGAGCGAGCCGGAGACATCGGTGCGATACGCGGCCAGCGGCGCGTGCACGAGCGCAATCGGCGTTTCGTCGGCGAGGCGGAACCACAGGTCCAGGTCCTCGCCCCAGGACTCGCCGACCGGGAAGCACGGCTGCATCGCCTTCAGTCGCGCCGCGCGCACGGCCACGCTGCTGGTGAAGAACGGGTGGTGCTTCATCCAGCGCTCGTACAGGTTGTCGACGAGCTCGATCTCGCAGAAGGCTTCGGGCAGCGCCCACGCATCGGGCTCGCCCGATTGCGGGGCTATCTTCACGAAGCCCGTCGCGAGCATGTCCGCCTCGGGGCAGGCGTGGTGCGCCTTCACCAGGTGCGCGAGGAATTCGGGATGGTGCCAGTCGTCCGCGTCGAGGAACACGATCCAGTCGCCCGTCGCGTGCGCGATCGCGGTGTTGCGCGCAGCCGAGACGCCCGCGTTGCGCTGGCGGATGATGCGCACGCGCGTGTCGCCGATCGCTTCGACCCGCTCCGCGCTGCCGTCGGTCGAGCCATCGTCGACCACGATGACTTCATGGACCGTGAAGGCCTGGCCGAGCGCCGAGCGCACGGCCGCCTCGATGAAGCGGGCCTTGTTGTACAGCGGGACGACGACCGAGAACTTCATGCGGGCACCCCGTGACGGTAGACCGGCCGCGCCTGCGCCGACACCGCGGGCACCTTCACCGATGCCGCGGCGGCGAGCGTGACGACCAGCAGCAGGTGCCCGAAGAACTCCGTGCCGTAGCCGAACAGCATCATCGGCACCTCGCTGACGGAGCGCAGCGCGAGCGCGAAGAACAGGGCCAGCGACAGGCCGCCGGTGCGCCTGGCGTACTTGAACGACATGAACATCAGCACGAGTGCATAGGCCACGAGGGCCGCGACGCCGATCACGCCCGAACGCGCCAGCGTGTCCATGAACTGGTTGTGCGCGTTGGTCGCGTTCGGCAGGTTGACGGCCATGCGGAAGTCGTCGTCGAACAGGCCCGGGCCGAAGCCGAACCACGGATGCGCATGCCACTCCTCCCACGCGACGGCCCAGATCTGGTCGCGGCCGGTCAGCGTCATGAGCTGGTTGCCCTGGTCGGTGTCGAGGAACTCGTTGACGCGGCCGCCCACGTCCGTGAACAGGAACACGGCCAGCACGGACGCGGCGGCGGCCATCACGCACAGGCACACCACGATGCCGAACGTGCCTTCGCGCGGGTCGCCCATGCGCCGCCACGCATTCGCGCCGTGGCGCACGACCAGCATCGTGATCGAGCACAGGACGAAAGCGATCCACGCCGTCTTGGATTGCGCGAAGAACAGCACGGCCAGGCCGAGCGTCCACGCGAGCACGTTGATCCAGCGGCTGCGATAGGGCCGCGCCCACAGCAGCAGCAACCCGATCTGCGCGAACATCCCCATCGCGACCGGGTGCGGCGCCAGGCCGCCCAGCCGCGCGACGCCGGGCAGGAAGCCTTGCGTGTACGACTCGTCGAGCACGAGCGTCGGCCAGAACGGGATCAATGCGACGCTCACGAGCATCAGCAAGAACAGCGTGTCGCGCGCCGTGTCGATGATGCTGCCGATCTCCTGCGTGGTGACCATGAGCGCCGCGATGCCGATGATGAGGGCGTACGCGTATTCGTGCGACACGTCCGGATGCGCACCGAACAGCGAGGGCGACGCGACCGTGCAGACCCAATAGGCGACGAATGCCCACGCCAGCGCCGGCGAAGGCATGCGGCGCTCGTGCGCGAAGTGGCAGGAGATGCGCTCGACGCAGATGAGCAGCAGCGCGAGCGAGACGACGCGCTGGATCCACGGCATCAGCGGGCTGTGCGTGCCGCCCGCGAGCCCGGCGAGTTCGGCATACACCTGCGACAGGTCGCGCCCGGACAGCAGCACGTCGATCGCCGCGTAGATGAGCATCAGCGGCAGCACCCAGTTCATGTAGCCGTGGTCGCGAAGCAGTTTCATAGGGCGTTCCCGGGGCGGGGTGCGAGGCGCGGGCCGAACACCGGCACCACGCGCGACAGGGCCGTCTGCGCTTCGGCGCCGAGCGCGTCCGGCTTGATGACGAGGACGGCGAGCATCGCCAGCGCCGCTGCGAAGCCTCCGGCGAACAGCGACGCGAGCGGCGAATTCAGCGAGGCCGCGGCCTCGCGCCCGGCGAGCACCGCGACGGCGCACAACGCGCACAGCGCAAGCCCGCGCATCGCGTACGGCAGCAATGCGGCCCAGCGCAGGCCCAGCGCACGCAGCGACGCAGTGAGGATGACGATCGCGCGCGCGACGATCACGCAGCACGAGACGATCGCCACACCGCGCACGCCGGCCGGCGCGAAGAACCACCACGCGGGCAGCGCGAGCGCGAGCAGCGGCGCCTGCAGGCGCCACTCGTATTCCTTGCGGCCGGTGTTCCACAGCACGGGCGTCGACAGGCCCCAGCACGCCCATGCGGGCAGGCACAGGAACATGACGGCGAGGATCCACGCGGTCTGGGACCACGCCGGCCCGTAGACCAGCTGCACCAGGTCCGAAGTGAGCATCGCCATCACCACCGCGGCCGGCGCGGCCAGCACGAGGATGCATGCGATCGCGAGCAGCCAGCCCTTCGCGAGCCGCTCGCGGCTGTCCTGCAGCTTCGCGCCCGTCGCGACGAAGGCCGGCTGCAACGCGCCGACCAGCAGCACGTTCGGGATCGATGCGAGGTTGTACGCGACCGTGTAGATGCCCACCGCATGCGCGTTGAGCACGCGGCCGATCACGACGCGGTCGAGGTTGCCGAGCAGCCAGTTGACGACGTTGGTGATGAACACCGCGCGGCCGGTCGACAGCGTCTCGCCGCCGTTCGTGTGGCGCAGCAGCGGCTTGAGCGAATGCCGCTTCGCCGCGTACGTGAGCACGAGCGCGACCGCCGCCTGCACGACGCACGCCGTGCCGAGCGCCCATGCGCCGAAGCCGGAGAGCGCCATCGGCACGCCGACCGCGAGGTAGCCGGCCGCGTAGCTCGCGAGCTGCACGAGGCCGAGGCGGCGGAAATTCAGGTCACGCTGCAACAGGTACGTCGCCGGTGCCGCGGCGGCCATGAGCAGGCTCGCGAGCGACAGCAGCTGCACCATGCCCTCCACGCGCGGGTCGCCGAAGAAGCGCGCCACGAGCGGCGCGGCGGCGAACATCGCGACGGCGCACGCGATGCCCGCGATCATCTGCCACGTGAACGAGAAGCGCACGTCTTCCTCCGTGACTTCCCGCTGCAGCATCAGGCCGTAACTGAAGCTCGCGCCGGAAAGGAAGCCGACGAACGTGAGGATCGTCATGCCGATCCCGTACACGCCGAAGTTGTCCGGGCCGAGCAGGCGCGCCAGCGCCACCTGCGACACGAACTGCAGCGCGAAACGCGCGGCGGTGGTGAGCGCGCTCCACTTGAGCGCGCGTTCCGCCAGCGCCGCGATGGCGCCCGAGGTCATGCTCGCGGTGCGCCGTACCGGCGAAGGGCGATCCCCGACATCAGCGCCAGCGCGGCCAGGAGCATGGCGGTGCCGCCGCGGCGCGGGTGGTCCGGCCGGTTCGCGTGGGCGCGGGCGGTCATCGCCGGCGGCGCGTCGTCGTCTTCGTCGCGAGTCCCCGCCGCCGCGGTCTTGATCAATTCGGCGCGGACGGGCTTCGCTTTCGCGGGGGGCGCGGATGTGCCGTCGGCACGGACGGTTTCGCTCACTGGCACCGCATGCGCCTGGGCCGCGGCCGCGGTCGGAGTGGCGACGCATTGGGCACAGGCGGCTTGCGCAAGAATGCAGAGAACGATGGCGGCTACTTCACGTTGCATCATGTCTCTCCTCGCAAGGGTTGCGAACGATTCTGCGTCACGGTGTTCCTGTCCGGCATTCGTTTGGTCCGATGGAGCTATGCCATGTGTCCTGCAGTCGTTGCGCGTAAGAACGGTCTGGCGCTGTGCTGTCCAGGGTGCGAGGATCGTAGGAAGCCGCGCGCGTGGAACCTGTAGGACGCCTGCGGATTTCCCTGTGTGCAGCGGCGACAGCGCGTGCGTGCCTGCGACGACACGCGGCGCGGTGCGATCAGGTCTTGGCCGGCTGCGCGCGCGGCGCGGGCTGCGGCCGTGCGAGCCACTTGCGCGTCCACTCACGGCCGGGCACTTCGATCCAGCGGTAGGTGAAAGCACTCGCGGCGAGCGTGACGCCGACCGCGAGTGCGTAGAAAAGCGTGCCTTCGACGTCGTTGCGGCCGTAGACCATCACCCACTGCCCGCCGGGAACCGGCATCGCCGTCCACAGGTCCTGGTGCGTCACCTTCTTCACGACCGCGGGCAGGATGAGCACGAAGAAGTAGTGCGTGAGGTAGATCGAGTAGGACACCGTCCCCAGCCATTTGAGTGGGCGCGAATGGAACGCGCGGCTCACGAGCCCGCCTTCCGCGGCAAAGATGAGCACAGCGGCCGAGAACACGAAAGGCGCCATGAACGACAGCGGCGACGTCCCCGCCGCCGACACGAACGCGACGACGGCGAACACGATCAGGCATTCCGCGACCGTCATCGCCGCCGTCCCCGGCGAGCGTGCGAACGGTGCGACGAGCATGTAGATGCGGCAGCACGCCACGCCCAGCGCGAAGCCGAACACGCAGCGGATGTAGCCCCAGTCGTAGGTGGTGTCCATGCCCGACTTCGACAGGTGCATGAGCAGCAGCGGCGCGGCGATCGCGGTGGCCAGCAGCAGCCAGTTGCGCATGCCGAGCCACGCGCACACCAGCGCGAAGAGCACGTACGACCAGAACTCGGTGCTGATGGACCAGCTCGGCCCGTTCCACGTGAGGCCGTCGTGCACGCCCATGCTTTGCACGAGCAGCAGGTTCGAGAGCACGGCGGGCGGCGCATACGGGCCGGTGAACGCGCCGTCGGCGTGCGCGAGCAGGCGCAGCGTCTCCCATGCGACGAAGCACAGCAGCATGAAGACGTGCAGCGGGTACACGCGCCCGATCCGCAGCACCAGGAAGCGCTTCACGCCCGGCCAGTCATCCAGGCGCGACGAGTAGTTCCACGCGATCACGAAGCCCGAGAGCACGAAGAAGAAATCGACGAACAGGTAGCTGTTGCGCACGAGCGGGCTCGTGTACAGCGGGCTGTAGCCGTGGAAGTGGAACAGCACGACGAGGCACGCGCACACGCCGCGCCAGCCGTCGAGGGCCTCGAACCGGATGCTGTTGCGCACGCTGGACTGCATGGATGGTGCTGCGTTCTCCCTGCCGCGGATTGTTCCATCAACGGCCGCGGGGCGGCGTGGCTCCTTCGAGGGGTGCAGCCCTTGTCCTACACGACTCGACAGTCGACGTTCTTAGCATGGGTTTGCAATGGAGAAGACCATGCGCTACAGCCGCAGTGAACATGCGCGCGTCCAGGCGCTGCAACATGAAGTGCAGCGTGCGGAGGCCGATTACCAGCGGCTGCGTGCGGCCTATCTCGAGATCGCGCGCAACGAGCCGGGGCACGAAGTGGCGCTCGCGATGATCGGCGCCGACATGGACCGCGCACACGCGCACCTGCAGGCGCTGATCGGCCTGCCGCGATTGCCGTTCACGCACGAGCCGAGCACGGTCGTGCGGCGCGAGGCCGAGCGGCTCGCGCAGGAAAAGGAGCCGCACGGCGGTCGCTGATGATTCCCTACGAAGTCGATCCGTCGCTGCACGGCGAGGAGCCCCAGGAGCCCAGGCTCGATGACGGGTTCACGCGGCCCGGCGTGCCGCAGCCCGGCGAACTGCCGTCGACGGTGCCCACGCCGCAACCGGTCGAGCCCGTGCTGTCCGACAAGAGCGACTTCTGATTCGCGCAGCCGGCGCGCGTGATCGTGTCCACCCATCCCGTCGAACCCGAACCGCTGGCGCCGCAGGGCGAGCCGGCTGCGCCGAACCCGTCGCACCTGCCGGTCGAACCCGAATTCCCGCCGCCGCTGCCGCCGTCGGAGCCCGACAACCCGCATCCCCCGAAACCGCCGATCTGAAAGCAACCCGATGAGCGTTCCCACGCAACCCGGCATCACGCAGCCCGTTCCCGGGCAGGACAAGGAAGAGCCCGAGCTCTGGGATGAGGACGACATCCCGGTGGACCACGGCGACCGGCCTGCCGCATCGGGCGACAAGCGCGACCACGAGCGCGAACGCGCGCATCGCGGCGAGTGATGTGCGGCGCCGGGTGCGCCGTATGATGCGCGTGCCATGACGCACGCGCCGAGTCCGGTCACGCCGCCGCAGCCCCAAGCGCCGAAGCCGCAGGACCCCGAGCCGCCGCAGCAGCCCGTCGATCCCGAACGCCGCGGCACGCACACCCCGCCGCCGCCGTCGCACGGGGACGATGAAGAGCACGAACATCCGAAGGAGAAGTGACGTCGTTGCGGCCCGTGCGCTCGCGCCAGGCGATGTCCGGCGAGGCCTCATGGGATTGCGCAGGACGCTTGCGCGTCCTGTTTCCGCCGACCTCTTGAGCCGCCGTGGCTAGCGCTGGCAACTCACTGCGAGATTGGCGAAGCCAATCTCTCCGTTCAAACATGGCCCGCGAGTCAGTCTACGAGGCGCGGCGCGGCATTCGCCGCTTCCCGCTTTGCGCCACGGCGG
>DATBPW010000452.1:0-6593 GCA_036561125.1 Ramlibacter sp.
CGCATTGCATGCGCCGCTCGATGTGTTCATCGTGCGCAAGCTCGGCATGCCGGGGCATGAGGAATATGCGATGGGCGCGATCGCCAGCGGCGGCGTGCGCGTCATGAACGACCTGCATGCCTGGAACGTCAGCGAGCGCGAAATCGAGGACGTCGCCGCGCGCGAGCAGCAGGAACTCGCGCGCCGCGAGCGCCTGTACCGTGGCAGCCGCGCCCCGGTGGAGGTCGAAGGCCGCACGGTCATCGTCGTCGACGACGGGCTTGCGACCGGCGCGACGATGCGCGCGGCGGTCGCGGCACTGCGGCAACAGCACCCTGCCCGCCTGGTGGTGGCGGTGCCGGTCGGCGCGCGGGAAACCTGCGACTTGCTGCGGCAGGAAGCCGACGAGGTCGTCTGCGCGGCGATGCCCTCGCCCTTCCGGGCCGTCGGCCTGTGGTACCGCGATTTCCCGCAGTCGACCGACGAGGAAGTGCGCGGCTTCCTCCAGCGGGCCGAACGGGCAAGCGCCCATCCGGCCCATTGAACCGGGGATTCGCGCAGACGAAGCAGTCCGACCATGGCCTTCTGGAAAACTTCCGCCGACATCGAGCGCATCGCGCACGACCTGCGTCCGCACCTGGGCGACCTGACCGGCACCGCGAGCCCGTACGACTCGCTGCTGCGGCTCGTCGGCAAGTCCCGCTTCGCGCTCGTCGGCGAAGCGTCGCACGGCACGCTGGAGTTCTATCGCGAGCGCATCCGCATCACGCAGCGCCTCGTCACCGAGATGGGCTTCACCGCGATCGCCGTGGAGGCCGACTGGCCCGATGCGTGGCGCGTGAACCGCTACGTGCGCGGCGCGTCCGACGACCGCAGCGCGGATGAAGCGCTGTCGGGCTTCAGGCGCTTTCCGTCGTGGATGTGGCGCAATACCGAGGTGCGCGACTTCGTGGAGTGGCTGCGCGACTTCAACCGCACGCGCCCGCAGCACCTGCAGGTGGGCTTCTACGGGCTGGACCTGTACAGCCTGTTCACGTCGATCGAGGCGGTGCTCAAGTACCTCGACGACCACGATCCCGAAGAAGCGCGCCGGGCGCGTGCGCGCTATGCGTGCTTCGACCATGCGAAAGGCGACAGCCAGGCCTACGGCTATGCGGCGTCGTACGGCATCGGCGCGTCGTGCGAGGACGAAGTCGTGCAGCAACTGCGCGACCTGAACCGCCTCGCCGCGCAAACGACCGCCGGCAGCGGCATCGAGCGCGACGAGTTGTTCCACGCGCAGCAGAACGCGCGCCTGGTGCGCAACGCGGAGGAGTACTACCGGACGATGTTCCGCGGCCGCGTGTCGTCATGGAACCTGCGCGACAGCCACATGTCCGACACGCTGCAGGCACTGGACCGTCACCTCGCGGCCGGTGGCGCGGCGCCGAAGATCGCCGTGTGGGCGCACAACTCGCACCTGGGCGACGCGAGCGCCACCGAGATGGGCGACACGGGCGAATGGAACCTCGGGCAGCTCACGCGCGACCGGCACGGTTCGGATGCGGTCCTCATCGGCTTGTCCACGCATCGCGGCTGGGTGACGGCCGCGACGGAATGGGACGACCCGCCGCAGCGCAAGCGCGTGCGCGACGGCCTCGAAGGCAGCTGGGAAGACCTGTTCCATCGCTGCGGGCTCGAGCGCTCGCTGCTCGTCCTGCGCGGCAACGAAGCCGTGCGCGCGCTCGCGATGGAGCGGCGCCTGCAACGCGCGATCGGCGTCATCTACCGGCCGGAGACCGAGCGCATGAGCCACTATTTCGACACGACGCTCGCCGAGCAGTTCGACGCGATGATCCACATCGACGAGACCAACGCGTTGCCGCCGCTCGACGCGAGCGAGCAGCACAGCGGCGAGGCGCCGGAGACCTATCCGTCAGGCGTATGAGGCGCGCGTCGCAGCGGGCCCGCGGCGCCACTGGCGCGCGATCAGGACCAGTGCGATCACGACGATGAACGAGAACCAGAGGAAGGACCAGTTCGCGATCGAGCCGCCGAGGAAGGTCCAGTCCACCTTGATGCAGTCGCCGCTGCCGCGAAAGATCATCGGCACGACGCGCTTGAGCGGGAAGTTCTCGATCATCCCGTAGAAGTCGCGGCCGCATGCGGCCTCCTCGGGCGGGTACCACTGCAGCCAGCTCTGGCGAGCCGCGACGAACGCGCCGAAGCCGGCGAACAGCAGGACGAGGACGCTGCCCGTGAGCCATGCGCCGCGCGACTTCATGGCAGCCGCCGCTGCGGCGATGACCGCGACGATGATCAGCGCATAGCGCTGCACGATGCACATCGGGCAGGGATTGAGCCCGCCGGAGTACTGCAGGTACAGGCCGAATGCCAGCAGGCCGACGCACGCGAGCGCCACCAGCGCCAGGACACGGCGCGGCAGGCGGTCGAACCAATCCAGGACGGGGGTCACGTTGCTCCTCCAAGGGCGCGCGCACGCGGGCCCGATGACATTGTCGCTCGTCAGTAGAGTATCACCGCGCGCACAAGTTCCGGCCGGGCGGCGCACCGGAGCGCGCGGCTACAGCAGCGGTCGCAGTTCGCGCGCAGCGTCGAGCAGGTGCGGCAGCATGGCGGCTTCCATCTGCCTCGCGCCGAGCCGCTGCGGCGGCGTGACGATGTTCAACGCGGCGACGGTCCGGCCGTTCATGTTCCGCAGCGGCACGGCCAGTGCGTGGACGCCCAGTTCGTGCTCCTCGCTGGCGTAAGCCCAGTCGCGCTCGCGCACGGCTTCGATCGCCGCGCGGAATTTGCGCGGATCGACGGTCGTGTGGGCGGTGAGCTTCGGCAGCTCACGGCTCTTCAGCCATGCGTTGAACTCCGCGCGCGGCTTCGCCGCCAGCAGCACCCGCCCGGTCGACGTGGCGTGCGCCGGCAGGCGTGCCCCCAGGTGCAGGCCGTACGCCAGCATGCGCGCCACGCCACTGCGCGCCACGATGACGACCCAGTCGCCGTCGAGCACGACCACCGAGAACGATTCGCCGGTCTGCGTCGTGAGGCGATTCAAGGTCGGTTGCACGACGCGCGGCAGCCGGGCCGACGCGAGGTAGCTGCCCGAAAGGCGCAACACCTTCGGCGCGAGCCAGAACCAGCTGCCGTCCGTTTCCAGGTAACCGAGGTGCGCGAGCGTGAGCAGGTGCCGCCGCGCTGCGGCGCGCGTGATGCCCGCGCGCTGCGCCGCCAGCGTCGCGTTCAGGCGCTGGCGTTCGGTGTCGAAGCTCTCCAGCACGGCGAGGCCCTTGGCCATGCCTTCGATGAAGTCCGGTTTGGCGATCGGCATCGGCATCCTTGCGCGATCATCGCGCGGCGTGCGCGATGATCGCACAAAGGCCGCGCTGCGGCGGCGCGGCGGGCACGCCTCGCGCCTAAGCTCACGGGCAAGGAGACATACGCCATGCGCACCCAAGTCGCGATCGTCGGCGCCGGGCCCTCGGGGCTGCTGCTCGGCCAGTTGTTGTCCCGCGCGGGCATCGACAACATCATCCTCGAGCGGCACACCGGCGAGTACGTGCTGGGGCGCGTGCGGGCCGGCATCCTCGAGCAGGTCTGCATCGACCTGATGGACGAGGCCGGCGTCGGCGCACGCATGCACCGCGAAGGCCTCGTGCACCACGGCATCGAGCTGCTCTTCGGCGGCGAGCGCCATCGCATCGACATGCACGAGCTCACCGAAGGCAAGAGCGTGATGGTGTACGGGCAGACGGAACTCACGAAGGACCTGATGGATACGCGGCGCGAGCAGGGCCTGCCGACGGTCTACGAAGCGATCAACGTCGCAGTGCACGACTTCGATTCGGCGCGGCCCCGCGTGACGTACGAGAAGGATGGCGCGACGCACACGATCGAGTGCGACTTCATCGCGGGGTGCGACGGTTTCCACGGCATCTGCCGTGCCAGCGCGCCGCGCTCGGCCATCCGCGAGTACGAGAAGGTCTATCCGTTCGGCTGGCTCGGCTTGCTTTCCGACACGCCGCCCGTGAACGAGGAGCTCATCTACGTGAATAGCCCGCGCGGTTTCGCGCTGTGCTCCATGCGCAGCCCCACGCGCAGCCGCTACTACGTGCAGGTGCCGCTCACGGACAAGGTCGAGGAGTGGTCCGACGACGCGTTCTGGCAGGAGCTGAAGGCGCGTCTCGATCCCGAAGCGCGCGAGCGCCTCGTCACCGGGCCGAGCATCGAGAAGAGCATCGCGCCGCTGCGCAGCTTCGTGACCGAGCCGCTGCGCTTCGGGCGCATGTTCCTGGCCGGCGACGCCGGCCACATCGTGCCGCCGACGGGCGCGAAGGGTTTGAACCTTGCCGCCACCGATGTGAAGTACCTCTCGGGCGCGTTCATCGAGCACTACCAGGGCAAGAGCGACGCGGGGCTGGACACGTACTCCGGGCGCTGCCTGCGCCGCATCTGGAAAGCCGAACGCTTCTCCTGGTGGATGACGACGCTGATGCACCGCTTCCCCGGCGAAGGCGAGATCGCGCAGAAGTTCCAGCAGGCCGAGCTCGATTACGTCGTGAATTCGCGCGCGGCGTCGACGTCGCTCGCCGAAAACTACGTCGGCTTGCCGCTTTGAGCGGCCGGCGTCACTTCCAGTCCACTCGCCCGAAGTGCTCGCGGCCGAGCAGTGTGTAGAAGATCCCGACCGTCCCGCGCGACTGGAACCGGTCACCGAGTTCCGGGTACTCGGCGCTGCGGCGGTTCCAGAGGTACTTGACCGTGATCGCGTCGCGGCCACGCACGCGCCATGTCCATGCAATGTCGGCGCGCACGATGTTGTCGTGGCCGCCGCGAGCGAGCCCCCCGACCCTGCTCACGAAATAGTCGCGCAGCGTGACGTTGAAGGCACTGGTGTCGTCGCCGATGACGCGAATCGAGGCCAGCACCTGGGGCGCGACGCCGTAGCGATAGTCGCGGTCCGAGGCGACGCCGCGCAGCGTGCTGACCGCCGCGTAGCCCATGCCGCCCATGAGCGTGCCCTGCACCGCGAACCTGTCGCTCGCGAGCCATTGCCCCGTGGTCCCGACGTTCAACGCCGTGGACGAAATGCGGAAGGTCTGCGGCGAAATGTAGTCATAGCTGCCGTACAAGCCCCACACGCCGCGGTAGCGCGGCCCCGCCTTGTAATCGTGCCCGACCAGCAGGCCGCGAGTGAGCACGTTCTCGAAGCCGTTCGCGCTCGACAGCGTCGCCCGGAACGAGAACTGGTCGAAGGGGCGGCGATAGACGTAGTCGTCGCGCCCCGGCAAGCCGTAGTCGAGCGAGAATTCGAGCTGGCCATCGTTCCTCGTCGGCACTGCCGATGTCCCTCGCGCGTTCTGCGTCGCACCCATGAACCCGAGCTGGAGCTGGCTGTAGTACGCGGCGTCGTTGCTCGGGAAGATCCCGCCCTGCAGCCCCATCACGTGCCGGTTGAACCACAGCGAAGGCGCGACGACGCCCGCTACGCGCTCGCGCCACGCCGGCGAGAGCCCGCCGCCCTGTTCCAGCAGCAGGCTGGCCATGCGGAACAGCGCTTCGCCCAGGAAGCTGCCGCCGATGCCGGTGTTGACCTGGTCGTTGCGCGACGGCGGCGTCCGTTCGCCGGCGATCTCCCATGCGGCGCTGCCCGCGAACGCGTAGCCCGCCGATTCCCAGAAGCCCAGCCCCGCCGACCGTGCGAACCCGTAGTACATCGAACCCTGGTAGGGGTGCCCGAACTGGTTGACCTTGAAGGGATCGTCGTCCACGACCCACTTGCCGCGCAGGTTGCGGCGGATCGAATCGAGCGTGACCGCATAGTCGCCGCGATCGCTGCCGCAGCATCGATTGACGCGGTTGACGAGGACGTCGAAGCCGAGGATTTCGAGGGCCGGCAGGCGATAGTCCCCGGCCGGTTCGGCGTCCGCGTCCACCGCCGGCTGTGTCCATCCTGCGCCGGCGCACATGGCGAGCAGCACCGCCCCGAAGAGCTTCGTCATGCCGTCCGATTCTGCTGAGCTTGCGCGGCCCGGCTTGTAGGACCGGGGCCCGACAGCGTTTCGAATCAGAACGACCGCGGCATCCCGAGCACGTGTTCGCCGACGTACGACAGGACCAGGTTCGTCGAGATCGGCGCCACCTGGTACAGCCGCGTTTCGCGGAACTTGCGTTCGACGTCGTATTCGGCCGCGAATCCGAACCCGCCGTGCGTCTGCAGGCACGCCTCGGCCGCTTCCCACGACGCTTTCGCCGCGAGGTACTTCGCCATGTTCGCTTCGGCGCCGCAGGGCTGGTGCGCATCGAACAGGTCGCAGGCCTTGAAGCGCATCATGTTCGCGGCCTCGGTCTCGATGTACGCCTGCGCGATCGGGAACTGCACGCCCTGGTTCTGGCCGATCGGCCGATCGAAGACGATGCGCTCCGATGCATAGCGGCGCGCCTTGTCGATGAACCAGTACGCGTCGCCGATGCATTCCGCGGCGATCAGCGTGCGCTCCGCGTTCAGCCCGTCGAGGATGTACCGGAACCCCGCGCCCTCCTCGCCGATCACCTGCCCGGGACCGATCTCCAGGTCCTCGAAGAACACCTCGTTCGTTTCGTGGTTGACCATGTTGCGGATC
>DATBPW010000453.1:0-2638 GCA_036561125.1 Ramlibacter sp.
CGCCAGGAACACATAGGACGGCGCCAGCTCTTCCGGCTGCGCCGGCCGCTTCATCACCGTCTCCTTGCCGAACTGCTTGAGCGATTCCGCATCCTTGTCCGCGGGATTGAGCGGCGTCCACACCGGCCCGGGCGCGACCGCGTTCACGCGGATGCCCTTGTCGATCAGGCTCTCCGCGAGCGAATAAGTGAACGCCACGATGGCGCCTTTGGTCGACGAGTAGTCCAGCAGCTGGCCGGCGCCGCGCAGCGCAGTCACCGACGCGGTGTTGACGATCGCCGCGCCTTCCTTCAGGTGCGGCACTGCCGCGCGCGCCATGTAGAAGTAGCCGAAGATGTTCGTGCGGAACGTCTCTTCGAGGCGCTCGTCGCTGACGTCCTCGATCGAGTTCGCGTGCTCCTGGAACGCCGCATTGTTCACGAGCACGTCGAGGTGCCCGAATTCCTTGACCGTCTTCTCGACCGCGCCCTTGCAGAACTTCGAATCCTTCACGTCGCCGGGGATGAGCAGGCAGCGCCGTCCTTCCTTTTCGATGCAGCGTTTCGTCTCCTCAGCATCCACGTGCGCGGTGAGGTAGACGATCGCGACGTCCGCGCCTTCGCGAGCGAAGAGCACCGCGACCGACCTGCCGATCCCCGAGTCGGCGCCGGTGACGATCGCCACCTTGCCTTCGAGCTTGCCGCTGCCCTTGTAATCCGGCGCATCGAAACGCGGCCTGGTCTGCATTTCCTGCTCGATGCCCGGCTTCGCATGGTGCGGCTCTTCCATCGGCGGCTGCGGCTGCTGCCGCGCGCCGGTCTGCGGCACCTTGTCCTGCTTGTCGCCGCCGCCCTGCGTCGCCTTCGCCTGCTGGTCCTTGCTGTCCTGTTCGCGCTGGATTTCGCGCTGCTTCCCGGCCGTGGCCTCGCCCTTCGCCGTCGGTTTGCCTGCCATGCATTGCTCCTTGTCGCTAGCCAGTCGCACGACTATCCCGCCGCGGCGTGCGGGCCGGTGTGCAGCGAGCGTCAGCGCGGAAGTAGGAGCCGTCCGACGCGCTCAGCCCAGCGGCTGCGCGGGACGCGACTCGAGGTAGCGGAAGATCTCGGACGGCTGGTGCCCCGCATGGCGCACCGCCTCGCGCAGTTGCTCGGCCGTCAGGTGGAACATGCGGCACCAGAAGTTCACGTCGGCCTGGCGCGTGAAGTCGATCGGCTGGCTGAGCATGCTGTGCGGCTGTTCCATGGCGGTCCTTTCCCGGGAAGTGCAGGAGTGGGACTGCCGCGCCCGAGCCGGAGTTCCCCGGCCCGCGCGAAATCGTATCGTGTTGCGATATTGTTCGGCAGCTAGGGCGCGGACGCGGGGATCGCGCGCAGCGGCGGCACCACGTCCGCGTTCTGCGCACGCTGGCGCAGCACGTGGTCCATCACGACGAGCGCCAGGAACGCTTCGGCGATCGGCGTCGCGCGGATGCCGACGCACGGGTCGTGGCGCCCCTTGGTCACGACTTCGACGGGGTTGCCGTGGACGTCGATGCTCTCGCGCGGCGAAACGATCGAGCTGGTGGGCTTGATCGCGATCGACACTTCGAGGTCCTGCCCCGTGCTGATCCCGCCGAGCATGCCGCCCGCGTTGTTGGTGCGAAAGCCCTGCGGCGTGGGCGAATCGCCGTGCGTCGTGCCGCGTTGCGTGACGCTCGCGAACCCCGCGCCGATCTCCACGCCCTTGACGGCGTTGATCCCCATCATCGCGTACGCGATGTCGGCATCGAGCCGGTCGAACAGCGGCTCGCCCAGGCCCGGCGGCACGTTGCCCGCGCTCACGCGAATGCGGGCGCCGCACGAATCGCCGGCCTTGCGCAGCGAATCCATGTACGCCTCGAGGTGCGACACGTCGGCGATCGGCGCGAAGAACGCGTTGCCCGCGACGTGCTCCCAGCCCTCGAACGGGATCGCGACCTCGCCGACCTGCTGCATGCAGCCGCGAAACACCGTGCCGTGTTTCTGCGCGAGCCACTTCTTCGCGACCGCGCCGGCCGCGACCATCGGTGCGGTGAGCCGTGCCGATGCGCGCCCGCCGCCGCGCGGATCGCGCAGGCCGTATTTCTGCAGGTAGGTGTAGTCCGCATGGCCGGGGCGGAACGTTTGCGCGATCTCCGAATAGTCCTTGCTGCGCTGGTCGACGTTGCGGATCACCAGGCAGATGGGCGTGCCCGTCGTCTTGCCTTCGTAGACGCCCGAGAGGATCTCGACCTGGTCGGGCTCCTGGCGCTGCGTGACGTGCCGGCTCGTGCCGGGGCGGCGCCGGTCGAGGTCCGGCTGGATGTCGGCTTCGGCGAGTTCCATGCCCGGCGGGCAGCCGTCGATCACGCACCCGATCGCGGGACCGTGCGACTCGCCGAAGTTGGTGACCGCGAAGAGCTTACCGAAGGTGTTGCCGCTCATGAGGAGATTATCCGATACGCACCCCTGTCAATGCACTTGCGTGCGCCGTGGGCGGGCTCAGGCCGGAGGATGCCCTCCACCCTCCGTGTCCCCCACCGATGAAGGCGGCCTGGGCCGCCTTCATCGAGCTCCTCCTTTACCTGCGGGTGGAGGGCATCCTCCGGCCTGAGCCTGGGCACGCTCGTCTTGTTCAGCGATGCACAACGTCTGTGTCCTGT
>DATBPW010000454.1:0-4344 GCA_036561125.1 Ramlibacter sp.
GACGTTCTGCTCCTGCTCGCGTTCGCTGATCGTCGACAGCAGGGCGATGGTCTGCGCCACCTCCATCAGCGTCTTCTTCTCGCTGGCCGTCGTCACGCCGGCACTGTCGTCGATCTGACCGCCGCAGCGCTGCGCCATCCAGTCGCAGAAGTCCAGCACGTTGGTCCAGCGCGCGGCGGCCACCTTCTCGCTGTCCTCGCCGTCGTACAGGTGCTTCTCGTACCCGATGTCCTTCAGCCAGTCCACGAGGAAGACGCGGGCGTCCTCGGCGCCGCTGGTGTGCCGCGCGCGATATTCGACGTCGTTCACGAACCGGCCGAACTCGTGCAGGCTGCCGATCGCGCGGGCCGGCAACGCCGAGGGCAGCGACGGCGAGAACAGCGCCTCGAACAGGCTCAGCTTGTACTTGCCGGCGAACACGCCCAGGTTCTGCAGCGTCTGGTGGCCGATGCCGCGCTTGGGCGACGTGATCGCGCGCAGGAACGCGGGGTCGTCGTCGTTGTTCACCAGCAGGCGCAGCCACGCGCACAGGTCGCGGATCTCGGCGCGGTCGAAGAAGCTCTGGCCGCCCGACACCTTGTAGGGGATCTGCGCCTTGCGCAGCGCCTGCTCGAACACGCGCGACTGGTGGTTCGCGCGATAGAGCATGGCGAAGTCCTTCCAGTCCTTGCCGAGGCCCGCCGCGCGAATCGACTGGATGCGCGCGACGGCGCGCTCGGCCTCGTGCTCCTCGTTGTCGCAATCGACGATGCGCACCGGCTCGCCTTCGCCGAGTTCGGAGAACAGCGTCTTGGGGAACAGCTTCGGGTTGGGGCCGATCACGTTGTTCGCCGCGCGCAGGATCGCGGACGTCGAGCGGTAGTTCTGCTCGAGCTTGATCACCTTCAGTGCGGGATAGTCCAGCGGCAGGCGCTTGAGGTTGTCCAGCGTCGCGCCGCGCCAGCCGTAGATCGACTGGTCGTCGTCGCCGACGGCGGTGAAGCGCGCGCGCTCTCCGACCAGCAGCTTGAGCAGCTCGTACTGCGTGGCGTTGGTGTCCTGGTATTCGTCGACGAGCACGTGGCCGAGTTGCGCCTGCCACTTGTCGCGCACCTCCGCGTGGTCGCGCAGCAGCTTCAGCGGCAGGCCGATCAGATCGTCGAAATCGACGCCCTGGTAAGCCGCGAGGCGCTCTTCGTAGCGCTGCATGATGCGCGCGGTGATGCGCTCGCTGTCGTCGGCGGCCTGCGCTTCAGCCTGCGCCGAGTTGAGCCCCAGGTTCTTCCACAGCGAGATCGCCCACTGCCATTGGCGCGCCGTCGCGGCGTCGGTGGTGCCGCCGGCGTCTTTCAGGATCGACAGGACGTCGTCCGGATCGAGGATGGAGAACTGCGGCTTGAGCCCGAGAGCAGCGCCGTCCTGGCGCAGCATGCGCACGCCCAGCGCGTGGAACGTGCAGATCATCACCTCGCCCGCCTTCCTGCCCACGAGCGATTTCGCGCGCTCGCGCATCTCGGCGGCGGCCTTGTTGGTGAACGTGATCGCGGCGATGCGGTTCGCGTCGAGCCCCGCGGCGATCAGGCGCGCGACCTTGTGCGTGATCACGCGCGTCTTGCCCGACCCCGCGCCGGCCAGCACCAGGCACGGCCCCTGCAGGTAATTCACCGCGTCCTGCTGCGCGAGGTTGAGGCCGGACATCGAAATCGGGACGGAACTGCGGATGCGAAGCGGCGAATGATAAGCGCGAGCAGGCCGGGGTGACGGCGTTCGCGGACAATACAACGCGTGCTTGACATCCTGCTGGTCACGTTCCCTTTCTTCGCGCTGGTGCTGTGCGGCTACATCGCCGCGCGCAAGCGCATGCTGCCGCTGGACGCGATTCCCGGGCTGAACACCTTCGTGCTGTATTTCGCGCTGCCGTGCATGCTCTATCGCTTCGGCGCGGGCACGCCGATCCGGCAGCTGCTCGATGGGGTGGCTGCGTCGGTGTACCTGCTGAGCGCGCTGCTGCTCGTCGCGGGCGTGGCGTGGACCAGCCGCAACGAGCGCATCGGCTGGAACGACGCGTCGTTCGGCGCGCTCGTGGCGGCGTTCCCCAACACCGGCTTCATGGGCGTGCCGCTGCTGATCGCACTGCTCGGCGCGCAGGCGTCGGGGCCGGCGATCCTCACGATCCTCGTCGACTTGCTGGTCACGAGCTCGCTGTGCATCGCGCTGTCGCGAATGGACAGCGCCGGCGTGCACGGCGCGGAAGTCGCGGCGATGAAGGCGCTGCGCGGCGTGGCCGTCAACCCGATGCCGTGGGCGATCGTGCTGGGCGGCATCGCGTCGGCGCTGCGCCTGGAGCCGGCGAAGCCGGTGGCGCAGACCATCGGCCTGCTGGCCGATTCCGCGTCGCCCGTCGCGCTGTTCACGATCGGCGCGGTGCTCGCGCGCTCGCAGTACATCGCCGCGTTGCACGAGCACGCACCGATGCCGGCACGCGATTACGTGCCCGTCGTGCTCGTCAAGCTGCTGGTGCATCCGCTGCTCGTGTGGGTGCTGGGCCACGCTGCGATGCTGGCGGGCGTGCCGCTGCGGCCCGAGGCGCTCACAGTGATGGTGCTCGTCGCGGCGCTGCCGTCGGCGAGCAACGTCGCACTGCTCTCCGAGCGTTTCGACGCCGACACGGGCCGCATCGCGCGGATCATCCTGCTCACGACCGCAGCGGCGTTCATCACGTTCTCGGCGGCGGTCGCGCTGCTAAAGTGAAGACCATGACGGAACGCCGCAGGCTGCGCGTCGGCCAGCCGATCACGCCCGAAGAATTCGACGAACTCGACGACGAGCAGCTCGCGCGCCTCGTGCCGAAGGCGTATCGCGATTTCTTTCCCGGCAAGGACGCCTGCGCCGACGGGCACTTCTACCTGCACGACGGCACGGCCTGGAGCTTCTTCAAGGGCGGCTTCCTCGACGAGTAGCTCGCATGTGCAACCGCTACCGCCCCGCCAGTGTGACGTACGTGCGCGATGTCTTCGGCTTCACGCTGATCAAGGAGCGGGAGCCCGACGCCGATTCGTTCAACACGAACGGCATCGGCCCGTGGCAGAGCGGCCCGTTCATCCACAACAAGGGGCTCGACATCGGGCAGTGGGGGCTGATCCCATGGTTCTCGAAGACGCGTCGCCCCACGGGAAAACTCGGCAAGCCGATCAGCACCAACAACTGCCGCATCGAAACGGTGGCCACCGCGCCGTCGTTCAAGGGCCCGTGGGCGCGCGGGCAGCGCTGCCTGATCCCCGCCGTCGACTACGACGAGCCGTACTGGGGCACGGGCAGGAACATCTGGTGGCGCTTCGCGCGCAAGGACGGCACGGCGTGGGCGCTCGCGGGCATCTGGAACGAGTGGACCGACCCGGCGTCGGGTGAGATCGTCGTGAGCTACACGATGCTCACGCAGAACTGCGACGACCATCCGCTGCTGTCGCTGATGCACAAGCCCGACCCCGCGCTGCCGCCCGACGCGCAGGACAAGCGTTGCGTGATCCCGATCGAGCGCAACGACTGGGACACGTGGCTGAACGGCACCGTCGAACAGGCGATGGCGCTGGTCAAATTACCCGACCTCGATTTGTTCTCGCATGGCGCGGCCGATCCTGCGCAGCAAATCACGCTCGAACCGAAGTCGACGACCTAGTGCGTAACAACGGGGTCGCGCCGGCAACAGCCGGCCGCACTCCGTGCGATGCAGGCGGCGGCGCGCGTGGTTGAGCAGCGGCCGAAATCCGGTACGATCCATTCCCCCTCAGCCCGCGCACCATGGCCGCCCCGTCTTCGCCCGCACCCTCGCTCGACGAGCAACTCGACCGGATCGAGAAATCCCTCGAGCAGGACCCGCACAACCCGCGCCTGCTGGTGCAGGCAATCGACACCGCGCTGGCCAACGGCGACATCGCCGCTGCGCGCAAGCACGCGAACACGGCGCTCGACGCGCATCCCGGCGACGCGTTCATGCGCCATCGCCACGCCAACGTGCTGGTGGCCGAAGGGCGCCTCGACGAAGCGGGCATGATCTTCCAGTACCTGAAGGCGACGCACGACGACCCGAACATTGCCTACAACCTGGCGCTGGTGCGCTATCGCCAGGGCAATTACGACGCCGCGGTGAAGGCGTTGAACCCGATCGTCGATGCGACCCCGGCGCGCTCGGTGGCGTTGGCGATCCGCGCGCTGCACCACCAGGGTCGGCTGAAGGAAGCGCGCGAGGTCGCCGACCAGCTGCTGCCGCGCTACGCCAACGACGCCGACGTGCTCGCGGCGGCCAGCCTCGTGTGCATGGACGATGGCGACATCGGCCGTGCGGGCGAGCTCGCGCGCAAGTCGCTC
>DATBPW010000455.1:0-2876 GCA_036561125.1 Ramlibacter sp.
GCTCCCAGCGGCCCTGCGTCCACACATGGCGGCCGCCTTGCCAGCCCCAGTAGCCGCCGATCCACAGCGCGCCCGGATAAGGCGCGACGCCGTAGGTTTCAGCGACCAGCGGCGGCGGGCCGTAAGGCGCGACGACTTCGGGGCCGCCGCCACCGTAATACGGATCGCCGGGGTACGGGTACACGGCACAGCCGCCCAGCGCGAGCAGCGCGCCGGCAAGGCTGAGCGATGCGATCGCTTTGCTTTCCATTTGGATTCTCATGCTCGTTGGAACCCATCCAACGGCCGAAGTGCCCCGGCGGAGCACGCGCGTATGTTGCCCGCGCGTAAAGATCTGCGCGGTGCTACGACGCTTGCAAGGCGGCGATGCGCTCTTCGATCGGCGGGTGCGTGGAGAACAGCCGGCCCACGCCCGAGGTGATGCCCATCGTCTGCAGGTTCTTCGGCAATTCGCCGGGCACCATGCCGCCGAGCCGCGCCAGAGCGTTGATCATCGGCTGCTTGCTGCCCATCAATTGCGTCGAGCCGCGGTCGGCGCGGAACTCGCGCTGGCGCGAGAACCACGCGACGATGATCGCCGCGAGGAAGCCCAGCACGATGTCGAGCACGATGGTGGTGAGGTAGTAGCCGATGCCCGGGCCGCGGCGGTTGTTGTCGCGGCTGAGCCAGCCGTCGACCACGTAGCCGATCACGCGCGACAGGAACACCACGAACGTGTTCATCACGCCCTGGATGAGCGTCATCGTCACCATGTCGCCGTTGGAGATGTGCGTCATCTCGTGGCCGATCACCGCCTCGACCTCCTCGCGCGTCATGCCTTGCAGGAGGCCGGTGGAGACCGCGACGAGCGCACTGTTCTTGAACGCGCCCGTGGCGAACGCGTTGGGCTCGCCCTCGAAGATGCCGACCTCGGGCATGCCGAGGCCCGCGCGGTCGGCGAACTTGCGCACCGTGCCCACGATCCACGCCTCGTCGGGGCCTTCGTTGCCGGTGATCACCCGCACGCCGGACGTCCATTTCGCGATCGGCTTGGACAGCAGCAGCGAAATGATCGCGCCGCCGAAGCCGATGACGAACGCGAACGCCAGCAGCCCGCCGAAGTTCATCCCGCGCACCGTGAGGTACTGGTTGATGCCGAGCAGCGAGCCGACGATGCCGAGCACCACGACGACGGCGAAGTTGGTCGCGAGGAAAAGGAAGATGCGCTTAGCCAAGTTCTTTGATCCGCGAACGGAAAACGAGTGGGTCATCATAGAAGGAAACGCCTTCGTTTCCTTGGCACCAGCCCGGAATGCCCATGAGCGGCAGCGGAGCAAACGGCTTCGCGGCCAGGCCCTCGCGCGTGAAGGCGGGGCCGCCGCACCAGATGTGCGCGGTCAGGTCCTTGCGCGGCGATAGCAGCTTTTCCAGCATGGCATGCCCGAAGATGGTGACGGTCGCCCCGTTCCACAAGGGGCGCAGTTCGACGAAGAGGCGCTTCCAGTCGCGCGCCCGCAGCGCGTCCCACAACACGGCCGGTGCGTCGAGGAAGGCGCCGTTCTCGTCGAACACAGTGACCGCGTCGCGCACCGGGCCGCGTGCGGAAGCGATGCCGTCGCGCGCGATCTCGGCCGCCTGCAATTCGTTGAGTGACGCCTTCTCCCCCGGAAACGCGATCCACGCCAGGCCGTTGAAGAAGTCGTGCGCGTTCCCGCGCGTCGGGCAGGTGCGCGTGCGGAAGATGAAGCTCTCGTACGGCTCGCCGGGCGGCAGGCTCGTTTGCGCGACGAAACGCACGGGCGCTTTCGACGCACCGTTGAGCGCGTCGTGCAGCGCTTGCGTCGACCACGCGGCAAGGACGGGCTCGCCCGTCGCGCGCCAGGGCGCGAACCAGGGCGCGGCCCAGTCGACGTTCAGGCGACCAGCTTCCACCCCAGCGTTTCACCGCCACCCAGCGGCTTGAGTTGCGCATCGCCGAAGGCGTACGCGTCGGGCACGGTCCAGGCCGCGCGCTCGAGCGATACCGTGCCCTTGTTGCGCGGCAGGCCGTAGTAGTCCGCGCCGTTGAAGCTCGCGAACGCCTCGAGCTGGTCCAGTGCGGCGGCGCGTTCGAACGCCAGCGCATACAGCTCCATCGCCGCATGCGCCGTGTAGCAGCCGGCGCATCCGAGCGCGTGCTCCTTCAGGTGGGCCGGGTGCGGCGCGCTGTCGGTGCCCGCGAAGAACTTCGCGCTGCCGCCCGTCGCCGCTTCGACCAGCGCGAGCCGGTGCACTTCGCGCTTGAGCACCGGCAGGCAGTAGTAGTGCGGGCGGATGCCGCCCGTGAAGATGGCGTTGCGGTTGTACAGCAGGTGATGCGCGGTGATCGTCGCGGCGAGATTCGCGCCCGCGCCGGCGACATACTGCGCCGCCTCCTTCGTCGTGATGTGTTCCATCACGACCTTCAAGCCGGGGAAGTCGCGCCGCAGGGGAATGAGCTGCTGCTCGATGAACACCGCTTCGCGATCGAACACGTCGACATCGGGCGCGGTGACTTCACCGTGCACCAGCAGCAGGAGGCCTTCGCGCTGCATCGCCTCGAGCGTGCGGTAGGTCTTGCGAATGTCGGTCACGCCCGCGTCGCTGTTGGTCGTCGCGCCGGCCGGATAAAGCTTCACCGCGACGATGCCGGCTTGCTTTGCGCGCCGGATCTCTTCGGGCGGCAGGTTGTCGGTGAGGTACAGCGTCATCAGCGGCTCGAACGCGATGCCCCTGGGCACGGCGGCGAGGATGCGCTCGCGATAGGCCAGCGCCTGCGCCGTCGTCGTCACCGGCGGCTTGAGGTTCGGCATGATGATCGCGCGGGCGAACTGCGCGGCCGTGTGCGGCACCACGGTCGCCAGCGCAGCGCCGTCCCG